>NZ_LR777658.1:0-300000 GCF_902807005.1 Chlamydiifrater phoenicopteri | reverse complement strand
AAAAGAGAAGTTTTCCAATTCCCTGTATGGTTGGCTGGAGTTACCTCAGTTACAGTCTGCGTAGAAGTTTGTTTTTCTAAAGTTTTCCTAATACTTTCTTGAATCATCCCCCCGATTTTAACGACTTCTTCGGTAGTATTGTTTTGCCTGATTAAATCGTTATAAAGAGTTACTTCATTTTCAGTGTTAATGGATGGCGTAGAAAGAGTTTGGTAATGAGGCTTTGTTTCATTATGATTTTGAGAAAGACGAGACGGACTGGTTTTTTCCGGCAAACCCATTCAGTAAATAATTGATTTCTTTGGAGCTTACAATTATAAAGATTTCCTTATAAAACTCAATTAGCTCCTAGAACCTTTGAGCTTAATTTTCACAAGGCTATGATTTCCAATAATTAAAACGACTTGTTAAAGAAACTTTTAGCCCCATCTCTATGAAAACTATGCATAAACCCTAGAGTACGAAAGACGGGAATTAAACAACAAATGAGCGCCTGTCACTCATTGATATTGCTCTTGCAGCCATAAACAAAGAGCGACGACGCCTAGAATCCCTATAAGAGAGCCCTTTCAGATAAAGTTGCTTGTTAACAGGCAACGATAGAACCTACCCATGACGATTTCGCTATCGACTTCACTTGAATTTATTAAGTAGAGGTTATCTCTGTGATGTTAGAGTTTATCCTTTCTTATTCTCCCTTTCCTGTATATAGATCGATTCCAGTTTATCCAAGGAAGTGCTATTGCCTGCTGCCTGGAAGTTCTTTCTTCTGTAGAGTAAACCGATTCACTAGAAAAATCATAAAGCCTTCCCCTAGCGTACCAAGATTGATCCTCACACCTGCTAATTTCTATCTCATCTTCTTCCAGAACACTGAAAAACCTTTCAATCTCTTCATCTTTTCCATCCTTAGCCCACTGGAATAAAATTCTCATCTCCTCCCAAGTAACACCTCTGATGGATCTCGAGCGTGGTCGACAACTTAACTGCTCTTCAGAAAACACTGAAAGAAATCTAGCACAATTCCACGCCCCCTCATCCCCGGTGAAAAATAATAATCTGTCCCCGAAAGAAAACATTAAATCTGCCAGAAAATTTCTTCCATCAAGATCTGTCATTTCTTGGAATAACTCTAACTTATTTTTGGGGAGGCTTGATAACAACTGCAAACCAGGAAAACTGAGTCCGTGCTCACACAACAAAGAGAGGTCCTCCTCAGATAAATCTACTGGAATAGATTCTGAATCAATAGACTGAGATGCAATAAAACCTTGAAAACTGTCTTTAAAGAAACGAGCCACTACTTTAAACGTAGCATCTTTAGAAACATAAAATGACGCCATACTTGTATATGCCAGTTCATAGGTAGAAGCATGGGAAGCAAACGTCCAATATTTTTTAGAGAAAATAGGTGCATGACGGGAGGAAAGCCCTATCCTAGAAACACTACAAGCAGCAACTTCTGGTAAAGAAAAGTTTTCTCCTGGTCTAAAACGCTCTTTCAACTTTATTAAAGAGGCCCCCTCGAAACAGCTTTCTAAAAAGCACGACAAGAAAAAAAAGGGACAGTTACGCAAGCAAAAAAGTCGAAATCGCCTTCCTATACTCTGAACATCATCTATCAACAAGGCGGCACTTTTGAGCCACTTAATTCCATAAGAAGAGGCTTTATAGAATAGTCTTGGAGACAACTTTCTTCTCAAATCTCCTTCTTCTAAAAGAAAGTCAGGAAGCACATCAAGTAACTCTAAGACTTCTTCAACAGATAACTTTTCTTTTCTAATGAAGTGTTTAATAGCTTCTGAATCTATGCCGGATTCTACAACGCCATCTAAAAAGTTGGGAGATGCTGCCGAAGATTTATTTATCGCTTTCATCGCCTTTTCCAAAGAATCTATAAACTCTGTCTCTTTGAATTCTGAAAGCCTTTTTTCTCCGAGTTCAACCAACTTTTCTGCTACTCTAAGTCTTTCCGCTAAAAATCTCTTAGTTGATTCACTTTCTTCATCAAAATGAGTTTTTTTCTCTAAGAGGATGGGAGCCTCTAACAATCTTTTATCTATAATCCTAGCCTTAGACACAAGGTAGAGCTGAGAGCAAACCAAAACAATTGCTGCAAAGGAACTTACTGCAGCAAAGAAGACCAGTTCAAAGGAAGTTACTCCAAAAAACAGGGCCGAAAGAACGGCTAAAGCAGACATCATAACTATAATCCCTGCAGCAACATGCCTTACCCACTTGCCAATTCTAAAAGCCTTTATGGGCCCCTCAAGATGTCTAAGAGCTTCTAAATCTCTTTCTGGCACTGATGAAATTACTTTAAGAAAGGCTCCCTGGCTCATATTTTCCTCGCCACTAAAAAAAATAAACCCAAATCTCAAAGAATTTTTCTTTGAGGACTTTCAGAAAATTCTAATAACTATGGCTCTCAAAAGAACGATTAAAAGATCTAAAATGCTTTGAGTACAAGCTTACTAGCTTTCCTCTAGACGAGATTACTACTCAGGTAGTAAAGCTTTATTCCCCGTATACCAACTATCCGTAATATCGCTTATATCTATAAACAATCCACTAAGAGTACTCAGTTTATGAGAAAACTCCTTTTCATTGCCTACACCATCTTCCAATTCTTCCTCTGTTAAACACATAACAGAAGAAGCAAAGAATCTATATTCATGAGGGCGGTAATATTCATTAAATCCTCTGGATGTTCTATCGTATAAATATTCTCCGAAAGCCATCATCCATTTAGCTAAAACATTTTCACCATTATAGTTCGTCAATCTAGCAAACCAATCTAATCTTTCCAGACTCAGCTCTGATAAACAATAAAAAGCTTCCGGAGAATATCGATGCTCACATAACGCTTTAAACTCTTCAATTTTTGGAGCATCTACAAGGCCTATATTATTTTCTTTGACAAACAGTCGAAACAACATCTGATATTTTCTAACTATTTCTAAAAACTCACCCTTAAGACCGTAGCCATAGCTTTTCACCATTTGTTCGTACTTTTCCCTAGGAATAATCTGCGATAACACCCACCACTTTCTAGAAAAAATAGTGCTTTTAGACTCCAAAAGTCCTAACCGAGAAACGCAATAAGTCGAAGATTTTTCCAATGAAGAGGTATCTATTCCAAGAAAAACCCCTTCGAAGCTAAGTCCAAGCCAGTTAGATTTATGACATTCATTTAAAAACTTGGACAACCAAAACAGAGGACAGTTACTTTTAGCAAGATTTTCCAATCTATCTAAGAGGGCTCCCACATCCTCACATTGGGCAGCAGGCACCCTGGAGGGCGATGTCCAAAAGCGAAGTACTTTCTCTTGAAGACTCGGAGAGAAGAGTCTTTTAACACGATTAACAAAATCGATAAGCCCCTCCCCATTTACGATCTCTTCTTCACTTTTTAGGTAAAAAGGTTTTCCAGAAAAAAGAAATCGACTTATTTGCTCATCCTGTATTTTTAGTAAAAATTCTCTCATTTCCAAGAAAGATAAGCACTCCTCAAAGAAAAATGCACATAGATCTTTAGGCAAATGACTTTCTAAAAGTTTATTAAAGCCCCCGGAAAACTTTTTACAGCATTCTAACTGTCTATGAGGAAGAAAGTCTGTAGTTTTCTCGAGTTTACTAGGGACTTCTTCTAAAGGAACATCGTACAGTAAGTTTTGAGATATAAGAAGTGCTAGAACAGCCGAGACAAGCACCAGGGAAAGAAGAACCACCGAAGCAGTGTTTAGCCAGGCTAGACATCCACCAACTAGGAAAAGGACGGCGACAAGCACTATGAGATTGGCAACCAGAGTTAATACTGATCGCCTTATCATAACAGAAGAGCTCTCCACCCAATTTGAAAATAAGGGAGCGGACATGGAAAGGCTAGCATAGATTCTGTGAACTGGGCGCGCAGTCTCTGAAGATATTTCATCCCCACCCATAGGATAGAACACCATCTTTTATCTAAAAAATCACACTACTAGGCAGAAAGAGCCTTTCTCCACCCATAAGGTTCTCCGACATCCTTCGGATCAACTCGAACTCTTCTGAGAAGAGTTTCTTCTGTAGGCAGCAGTTTATGGACGACAATATTAGAAAGAATAACCAAAGACAGGATGATAGCAATCGACACTCCGACACCCAAGAGGATAGATATCACCCCAGTTCCAGCTAGAACTCCTAAAGCCACAACCCCAGCTATTCCTGCTAGCACAGCCAAGACTAACCCTGTTATAGCTAGTCCCCTACGAGATTTTATTTCGGGATCACGGGTGACTTTTTCCTCAACATATCTGATAAAAATAGGTCCCGACGTAGGCCCCGTATACCTAACATCACCACTGCCACGCTCGTCACCAACTTGAAATTCGCTTCGCAGAACCTTTCTGATGCAATAGTACCTGTCATAGGCTGCTTGAAGTCTTCCGAGTCCACCTAAAGGGTCTCCGGAGGCTATTGAAAGCCTATACAATCTCTGAGCCTCTGCAGCCAAACTCTCTACTTCTTCGACTAGCCATGAGGGCAATTGAAAGGGAAGTTTATTGATAGAATCTTTTAATAATTCCACGTCATTTTTCAAGTAGATGGCGTCCCCGCTAGAATGGACTATGTATCCAGGAAGCCGCTCAGGAGCTTTTTTTTCCAGAGCCTTTTTCTCATCTTCGCTTAACAAATAAGCCAAGGTAGCTATCGATGACGCTGCCCCTATAACACCAAGAGTTCTACTTACCGCCATAACAAAACACCTAAAAAAGCAATAAACAGGACTATTTTAATAAAACTTTTGTTTTTTGTTAAACACAACAAACTAAAAAACAACAATCTTTAATAAAATTTTACAAAAAAGACACTATTAAAAACTTTATTGCTGAGCAATACTCTCCGCATCTTTTCTTGATCCTGCGCAATATGCCTTAAAATATCTACACAAAGCCCACACAAACAAACCCACTAAAATCGTTGTCAAGATAGCAGAAATTCCTACGCTAGCCCACATGCCCAAAAAAAACACTCCAGAAATAATCATCGCTGAAGCTAACAAGACCATAAGATAGGAAGACACCAAAACCAAGTCTCGAACAATATAAGAAAGCTTCTTAGCTCCACTCCTCTCTGGCAAAGGAACCCTAACACGAAAAGAAACTAAATCCTCCTCCAAAAGCAAGGGACAAACAGGAGACTCCTGTAGTTTTAAGCTAGAAACTTCCACCATTACTCAACCACCCCTAAAACAAAGTGGCCGATTGTAATTAGAAGTATCTTTTCAAAACAACAAACAATCTCTAGAAATGCTTCCTAGCCCTTTTTAGGGAAACAACCACAACACTTTATTATCAAATAAATGACGGCTACAGAAACCACACAGGCGGCAACAATGCTCATCCCACCTAAAGCCAACGCAGCAAACACTCCAGAAGAAACGAGAAGAAGGGGGGCCATTATGACAAAGAAAACAGCGGCTACTAAAGATACGCCTATTACTAAAAACAGTACCTTTATACCTTTTGGACAAGAAACAGATACCGTCGATTCATCTTTTTCTGACTCTTGAAAAATTGTTTTTTTAAAAGACTTCTCCTCTCCATATTGGAAAAACTTTCCTCTAAAGCTGGCTGTATCGAAGGAGCCTACTCTCTGAGCTTCATCAAGAGAAAAGAAACTTTCCCTAAGACCAGCATAAAGAGACAAACAGCGCTTAAATAACTGTTGAGAAGCCTCAGCATGACACCTCCTATTTGAAGCCATAACACCCATACTAGAAAGGTCTTCTAAGGCCTTAATCAACTCCAATATTTTGGCTTCATTCTCGCTAGAAATTGGAACATTGGAATTGCGCCATTGATCAACAAACAATCTAACTTCCCTAGAAAAACTATTCGCATCACGGTGTGAAGGACGATGAAAAAAATCATGAGAGAGCGACGGAGAAAAAGGATAGGGAACAGACATAATACCTCCGAAGACTTGTCTGAGCGGGAGAGTTTAACACAAAAAAACAAAAACAATAAAGTTATTAAATATTTTTAAAACCCCCTTCTTTAAGAAAAGATTGTTGACTTTCTCTTACAGACAAGTAAACTTTCTTGAAAAAATTAACTTTAGGGAACTTTTATCTTGCATGACAGATACGTTACAAACTAATCCCTCTTTTTCGTTGGAAGAAATTTTAGAAATCCTTAATTCTCCTCTATTTGAATTGATCCACAGAGCTAACAAAGTACTACGCTCAAACTTCCCTCCTTCGGAATTACAAACTTGTTACCTCATGTCCGTAAAAACTGGCGGCTGTACGGAGGACTGCGCCTACTGCGCACAATCTTCTAGGTACAACACCCACGTATCTCCCGAAGCTATGATGAAAATTGTGGACGTAGTAGAAAATGCTAAGTTAGCTATAAAAAATGGCGCCACACGCATATGCTTAGGCGCTGCATGGAGAAATGTAAAAAATAATCACCAGTTCGATAGAGTGCTGGAAATGGTTAAATCTATTACAGACATGGGCGCGGAAGTTTGCTGCACTCTAGGAATGTTGACTCCTGAGCAAGCTCAAAAGCTTGCTGAGGCAGGCCTGTACGCTTATAACCATAACATAGACTCCTCTCCAGAGTTCTATGAAACTATCATCACAACAAGGAAATTCGAAGATCGCCTTAACACGCTGGATGTCGTTCAAGAAGCAGGACTTAGCACTTGCTGTGGAGGCATAATAGGCATGGGGGAAACTATTCTTGACAGGGCCAAGATGTTTCATGTGTTGGCATCAAGAGAAAATCCTCCAGAATCTGTTCCCGTGAACATTTTATGGCCAGTTAAAGGCACCCCCCTAGAAAACACCCCCCCAATACCCTTCTGGGATATTTTACGCACTCTGGCAACGGCCCGAATAGTGTTTCCTTACTCCATGGTCAGAATGTCTGCAGGAAGAGCTTTTCTCAGTATTGAACAACAAACCTTGTGCTTCATCGCTGGAGCAAACTCTATCTTTTTTGGAGAAAAACTGCTAACCGTAGAAAATAATTCCATGGAAGAGGACAAGGCTATGCTAGAACTACTGGGAATGAAGCCTCGACCTTCTTTCATGAAAAGTAGAGGCAATCCATGTTCAGGGAAAGATTTTTAAAAGAGGCTCTAAAAAATCGACAAAAGAAAGGTATTCTTCGTTCTCTTTCATTAAATCACAGCGCAACAAAAGTCGATTTTGCCTCCAATGACTACTTAGGGATCTCAAGGAGAGGTCCCTTCTGTCAAAAAACCAACTTCTCTATTCAATGTACTAAAGGCTCTACAGGATCCCGTCTCCTTACAGGGAACTCTTCAGCTCATGAAAAACTCGAAGAAGAAATCGCAAAGTTTCACAAGGTAGAGAGCGCATTAGTTTGTAACTCTGGATACGCTGCCAACGTAGGACTAATTTCTTGTATAGCCTCTCCAAAGGATCGAATCCTATACGATATTCAGGTGCACTCCTCTATTATTGACGGCATAAAACTTTCCAGAGCAAAAGCGTTTCCTTTTAGACACAACGACGTAAGCCACCTAAAAAACCGCCTCAACAAGAAGTATCCAGGAAATACTTTTGTTTGTACAGAAACTCTTTTCTCCATGGACGGCTCCTTAGCCCCTATAAAAGAAATAACAGAAGCATGCCTAGAAAATGAGGCCCTACTTATTGTTGACGAGGCCCACTCTGGCGGGGTCTATGGCAAGTATGGGGAAGGAATAGTTTCCTCTCTAGGCTTGCAAGAGTCCGTCTTTGCAACGATATACACTTACGGAAAAGCCTTCGGCATTTTTGGCGCATCGATAGCAGGCAGCTCTCTACTAAAAGAGTACCTCGTGAACTTCTGTAGACCTTTAGTCTACAGCACTTCTCTCCCCCCCCTAGTTATAGAAGAAATCCGCCACGCTTATCGATGCATCCAAAAAGCTTCAGAGGATAGAAGCTATTTAAACTCTTTGATCACTTATTTTCAAGAGTTAACAGAAAAATATCAGCTCCAACGAGCCTTTCCTTCTCAAACATGCATACAACCCCTACTCTTTCCCGGCGCTCATAATGCTAAAAGAGCCTCCTCTTTATGCCAAAAGGCGGGATTCGACGTCAGGCCCATTCTTAGCCCCACTGTGCAAAAAAATCACGAGATTCTGAGAGTTTGTCTACACTCTTTCAACACTCTTCAGGAAGTAACTCTTCTTTTGGAACTCCTAAACTCCGTTAACAAAATTACTTAACCAAACAAAGAAAATAGAGAGCTTTCTAGGGAAAAAAAGTTTTTTTCTCTATAATCTTCCGCTAATCGCTGTGCTCTCTTAAGAGGGCCTCTCAAACTCCAGCGATCAACACTCAAATGAATATAATAGTATCAGGAATTAATACAGGAGTCGGAAAGACTCTAGCCTCCGCCATCTTGGTGAAAATGCTTAGCGCAGACTACTGGAAACCTATTCAAGCAGGATCCCTAGATAACAGGGATAGCGATCAGGTCTACCATCTAACCCAGTGCGTTTGCCATCCCGAAGCATATCTACTAAGACACCCTCTATCTCCACACAAAGCTTCAAAAGTTGATGGAGTGTCCCTGGATGAACACGACCTAAAGTTCCCTGAAACCAATAACCCTCTAATCATAGAAATGTCAGGAGGTTTTTTATCCCCCTTCCATCATCGCTCTCAAGGAGACATTTTCTCTGAAACAGATAGCCGCTGGGTCCTTGTATGTCGAGATTACTTGGGAAGTATCAACCATACATTATTAACCATTGAAGCCATGCAAAATAGAAACCTATCTCTTCTAGGAATTATTCTAAATGAGTATGATTGCGAGGATTCCCTATGGCTCAAACAAAAATTAGATCTACCTGTCATAGGAACAATTAACAGAGAAAAAGATATCTCTCCAAGTGTTATTAATCATTATGCCAATGCCTGGTCTTTATGCGAAATGATGTTCTAGCTAAAGATGCTGAGTTTGTTTGGCACCCTTTTACACAACACGCCATAGACGCTTCCCCCATCGTCATAAAAAAAGCTAAAGGTTGCTACCTGTATTCTGAAAATGATCGATACCTTGATGCTATCTCTTCCTGGTGGTGTAACTTGCACGGACACGCACACCCATTGATCGCAAAAAGTATCTATAAACAAGCCAAAACCTTAGAGCATGTGATATTTTCTGGAATGACTCATTCTCCCGCAGTCTCCCTACTAGATCAATTGATACCATTACTTCCTAAAGGGATATGCAAAGGCTTCTTTTCTGATAATGGATCCACTTCTGTAGAAATAGCGATTAAAATGGCTATTCAATACTTTCAAAATCAACGTAGCCCCAGATCCCGCATCGTAAAACTAACAAACAGTTACCACGGCGACACCTTCGGAACAATGTCCCTGAGCTGCAACCTGTTTGCCTCTCCTTTCAGCTCTTTTCTCTTCGAAACAATAACACTTCCTTCCCCATATCCTGGACAAGAAAACTTAGCAGCAGAAACAGCAGAAAAACTCTTTAACAACAACAAAGACATTGCCGCCTTCATTTATGAGCCCATCCTACAGGGTGCTGGAGGAATGAAAATTTTCGATGCCAAAACTTTTGATTACATCCTTACTCTGGCAAAACAAAACGAAGTCATTTGTATCGCAGATGAAGTCTTAACAGGATTTGGACGTACAGGCCCCCTATTCGCTTCTTCTCTCATGAAAGAACAACCTGACATCATATGTCTTTCTAAAGGACTAACAGGCGGATTCCTTCCTCTAGCCCTTACTGCTACGACAAAAACCATCTATGAGGGCTTCTTATCTACAGATAGAAAAAAAGCTTTCCTCCATGGACATACATACACGGCAAACCCTTTGGGGTGCGCCGCAGCCATAGAGTCTCTAAAACTTACCCAGTCTGAGAAATGTTCAAAACAAAGAACCTTTATAGAAAATAGCCACAAAAAATTCCAAAAACAACACGGACATCGATGGCCTCGCTGCGAGGTGCTAGGAACCTTACTAGTCCTTGACTATCCAAATTCTTCCCACTCTTATTTTTCTGAACTCAGAAATCATTTATCCAACGCTTTCTTAGAAAGAGGGCTCCTTCTAAGACCGTTAGGAAACACCATCTATGTCCTTCCCCCTTACTGTATTTCTTCTAAAGAATTAAACTTTATTTACTCAAGTCTTGTGGAGGTGTTATGCCAAATCCCCCAGTAACTTTTATTTCTTACTCAGCACAAATGAAAGACATACTCTCTCAAATTATCAGAGACTCCGCTATCCATGCTAGATGGGTCAACACCCTTTCCTATATGGAAAATAGTGGCGCCAGAAAAATAGCCGCTAGCGAACATCCCATTATGGTAAAGGAAGAAATCTTAAAGCATGCCTTTGAAGAGTTTCGCCACGCTTACTACCTAAAAACTCAAATACATAGACTTACAAATGATTTTTTGCCCTCCTATAAGTATGATTCTACTCTGGGCAGGTCATCCTCAAGATACTATCTACATTCTTTGGACCTGCAAACAACAAAATTCTTAAGAAAAGAACTTCTCTTAACAGGATTTGAACTCAGATCCACAGCATACATCTTGGTTACATACGCTATCGAATTAAGAGCTTTTGAACTGTATGAGATCTATAATACCCTATTAAAAGAGTCACAAAGCCCCATAACCATAAAATCTATCCTTATGGAAGAAATAGGACACCTTAAAGAAATGGAATCCGAGCTATCCTTAATACAGAATGGAGAACAACTTCTAGAGAAAACTTGCGCCATAGAAAGCTCCCTATGCAAAAATCTATTGGAAGCTATCTCTTCATCCCTGGAAAAAAAGGCTCTAACGTCTTGCTAAGAGCCTTTTTTATTAATGAACAACCTCTGAAAATATCTATATCAAAGACTCGCCCTTCTCTAACAAATTGTCTATGTAGTTGATATCATAGTTAGAGTTAATGAAATCTTCGTTGTTCAACATAAACTGGTGAAAAGGTATTGTGGAGTGCACTCCGCCTACATGAAATTCTTTTAATGCCCTTTTCATTATGGCTATCGCCTCTTCTCTATCTTTCCCCTTCACAATCACTTTAGCTATCATGGAATCATAGTATGGCGGAATAACATACCCACTATAGCAAGCCCCATCTACCCGAACTGCAGGCCCTGCCGGAGGTAGATAATAATCTAACCGCCCCGGTGAAGGAGCAAAATTATTACTCGGATCTTCAGCATTAATCCTACACTGAATCACATGTCCAGAAAATTTAATGTTCTTCTGCTTCCAGGAAAGCTTCTCTCCTTGAGCCACTCGTATCTGCTCTTTAACTAAATCTATCCCAGAAATTTCCTCAGTAATAGTATGCTCGACTTGAATTCGAGTGTTCATTTCCATGAAATAAAATTTCTTATCCTTATCAAGAAGGAACTCCACAGTACCCACAGAATAGTATCCAGCCGCGCGAGCCAACTCTACAGCCATCGCCCCTACCTTGCGACGTATCTCAGAAGTCAAAATGGGACTGGGTGTTTCTTCTATAAGCTTCTGCCTTCTACGTTGTAAGGTACAATCTCTCTCCCCAAGATGGACATAATTTCCGTGCTTATCTCCCAAAACCTGTACTTCCAAATGCCTGGGGTTTTCAATAAACTTCTCAATATACACATCAGGATTATTAAACCCAGCTTCCGCTTCAGCTCTAGCAGCAGAGAACGCTCTATAAAACTCGTCTTTTGAGCGAACTATTCTAATACCTCTACCGCCTCCCCCAGCAACAGCTTTGATAACAATAGGGAAGCCTATCTTCTCTGCAATCTTTAATCCTTCAGCCTCATCAGCAACAACTCCGGGAGAACCAGGAATAATCGGACACTTAACCTTCTTAGCCAAGTTCTTTGCAGCAACCTTATCTCCCATAGTAGCTATAGACTCCGAACTAGGACCTATAAACGTTAATCCACAGCTTTCAGAAATAGATGCAAAATTTGCATTCTCACTAAGAAACCCATATCCTGGATGTACAGCATCAGCACCAGTAATCTCGCAAGCAGCTAAAATATTGGCTATCTTGAGATACGACTTCGAAGCTTGAGATTCGCCTATACACACAGCCTCATCAGCAAGCAAAACATGAAGAGCCTCTTCATCAGCTTGTGAATATACTGCCACAGTAGATAACCCTAAATCGTGACACGCCCGAATAATTCTAACTGCAATTTCCCCCCTATTAGCTACGAGAACTTTTTTCATTAATCAACCTTCATCACACGAAAAAGCTTCGATCCAAACTGAACGGGATCCCCATTAGTCAACAAAACCTCCACAACCTTGCCTTTGATTCCAGCTTTTACTTCGTTCATTACTTTCATCGCTTCTACAATACAGACAATAGTGTCTTCTGAAATCGTGTCCCCAGGCTTCACAAAAGGCGGAGAATCTGGTGAAGGGGCGCTGTAAAAGGTGCCAACCAAAGGAGAATTGACAAACAAACCAACGTCAGCTTCTGGAGCGCTTTTACTAACCGAAGAATCCTCTGCAGACTCTTTATTAATAGGGTCGGAAGGAATAGGCTTCTCTCTAGAAAAACCTGAAAACAACCTGCCATCATAAAAACCCGGCATCTCATTAGATTGACCAGAATCTTTTTCTAACTCTAGCTCTAACCCTTCCTTTTTTATAACGAAACGTTTCATTCCATTACGCCCCATGGCGATCATTAACTTCTCTATCTGTTTTAAGTCCATAATGCTCTTATATGTTTTATCATACCCTTTGAATATACTCGCAGGTTCGAGTATCGATTTTGATAACATCACCAATTTCAATAAACGGAGGCACCAATATCTCCACACCGGTTTCTAAAAGAGCTTTTTTGGCTCCCCCAGAAATAGGCATGTCTTCACCAGGAAAATCTGTCTTTGAAACCATAAGCTCCAAAAAATTAGGAAGCTCTACAGAAAAAACAGTGTCTCCATAAACCAAAGCTGTAACGGTGGTGCCAGCCTTTAACAAAAGATTCCTATCCTTCATAATTTCTTCTGATATCAAAATCTTCTCGTAATCGCCAAGATCTAAAAAGAGATATGAGGATCCTTCCATGTATAAGTACTCTAATGTCCTGCTCTCAAATTGTGCTTCCTTGACTTCTTGCCCAGACTTGAAATTTCTTTCCAAAACAACGTCTGAATCAGGAGACTTCAAGAAAACTTTAAAAAATACATCCCCCTTTGGGCCTGTTATTTTCTCTATAGATAAAATTTTAAACAACCCATCCTTCAAGGAGACAAACATCCCCGCTGTGAGCTGATTACTTAGTACCATAGTATTTTTTATCCTCTCAATAACGCTATTCTTTGCTGCATAGACTCGCCCCTCTCCCTTCCTTTAAACAGGTACGAGGCCGCTACTAAGGCATCCGCTCCTGCCTCAATACAACCATGAGCCGTTTGATTATCTATACCACCATCTACTTCAATAAGGCTTGGAGCAACCCCTTGTTCTATGGCTCTATCTAGTTCTTGTCGAACAAATCGGACGCGATCAACAGTTTCTGCGATAAAAGACTGTCCAGCAAATCCGGGATGAACAGACATCAACAGAATAAGATCTGTCTTCCCAAAAAACTTTGGAATAAACTCTACGGAAGTTTCTGGAGAGAACGCTACCCCAGACTGAACGCCACACTTCTTGATATAGGCTAATAACTCCTCAATATCTTCAGAAGATTCAAAATGAACTACGATTCTATCCGCTCCAGAAGCAACAAACTTTTCCACAAAATCAAACGGATTATAAATCATTGCATGAACCTCCAGAAAAATGTCCGAAGTTCTATTAACAGCAGCTATAACATCTGGCCCAAAAGTTAAGTTGGGAACAAAATGGCCGTCCATTATGTCTATATGCAGAAAGTCAGCTCCAGAAACTTTAGCTAAAGCTACTTCCTCTCCTAATTTTGACAAATCAGCCCCCATAATGGAAGGAGCCACTAAAATCCGGTCTCGCTTCAAAATAACTCCGCGAAATAGTCTTGTGTTAACTGGAATGTTTATACAATGGAAAGTCATTATATTTCGAGAGCAATAATGCGAAACCATTATTTAATTCTTGAGTTCTTCTATACCTCCTCAACCCCTCCAAACACTTTTCTTACACATCGCTTCCCATAAATTGCAGCCTCATTAAGCAGCAAAACACCCAAAAATAAAAATTCAACTTAGCAAGCCACTAAAAAGCTTTCCATTAACAAAACTTAAAATATCAAACCAAAGGAAAGTCTGTTAAACCCCCTCATTATGAGAGAATTCTGTTTACATTAAACATAATTTTTTTTAGACTGCCCCCCATTTTAACCAAAAAACAGCAAGATTATGAGTACACCAACACCTTCCATCTCTCCTGTTGTCGTAAATGTAGGAGAAACTTCCGTTAATCCCCAAAAAACCGCAGCAACCCCACTTTTAGATAGAATAGTACAGGCTGCTGCCGTTGTCTCCTTAGTCGTTCTGGCAGTCATTGCAGGACTAGGTATCGTTTCCATGGTAGCTTCCGGACAACTTCTTCTTAGCTTAATAGCTACAACATTAGGAGCCGTCGCTTTTGCCGTAACCCTCCTGTCTCTTAACAGGGGTGGTTTCCTTTCAACAGTGAGAAAGCTCGAGTCTGAAGTAAGTCAGTTCTCTTTAGAAAATGCTAACTTAGCAGGCCAAGTAGCGGAACTAAAAACTGTTAATAAATCTTTACTAGAAACTAACGAAAATCTAGTCGAAACAAATGACAGCCTAAGAAGAACTGGAGATGCTATAAAGGCTTCCGCTAAAAAACTTGCCATAGTTGGTGAGTCCATGGAAAAAGCTACTTTACAGCTAACAGACACCTCCGTTGATCTGAAAGCTACTTCCTCAGACCTAACTAGTGCACTGGCTCTAGCCAGAGAAAATCTGCTCGATATTTCTTCCACTGCAGCAGGTATGGGTAATGAACTCGAATCGATACATCAGATGACTACATCCCTGCAATCTATGGTAAACCTCATTACGTCTACTATTTCTAAAGAAGAACTCCAAAAGATCCTAGAGGAAATGCAAAAAAGATCGCAAGAATTGGAAGGTTTGAAAGACTGCTGTAGGGAACAAAAGGTCACTTTAGAACAAATTAAAAAAGAAGTGGAAATCCAGGAAGCTATAAACAAAGAATTAGCAGAAACTACAGCTCAATTAAAGTCTGCTAAGGACGGCATACTAAAATCCATGGTAAAACAAGCAGATATTACTGAAGAAATGAAACTGGCTGCGGGTGATCAACATAGATTAGTTCAAGATTTAGTTGACTTACAAACCAGATTACACGGGTACGCCTTTAAAGTCGAAGAAGTTGACGTAAATAGAGCTCATATGCATGAGAATGTTTTGACGCAATTCGATTCACTAAAAGAAGCATTTACTAAACTAATAGAAAAGTTTCAAAAAGCAAAGGATGAAGCGGAAGAGGAATTTGCGAAAGAAAGTTCTACAACCACCTCTGGCCATGATCCTTCAGCTCAACCTCCTTTGCAATCACTCCCTCCTTCAACACCGTTACCCCCAGTAGTAGAGTTAGCTTCTGAAGACTTGGCAGAAGAAGCTGAGACAACTCTAACAGAGGATACGACTGGAACAGGAGGATCCGCTCCTACTGAAGAGGCTAGCCCAACAGAAGAGGTTTCTGGAACAGGCACGGCAGGAACCGGAGAAGATGATGATGGCAACGGATATGACACCTCTTACTAAACAAGTAAGGATATCTGAATCGCAACTCTAAAGGGCACCTTAAAGTGCCCTTTTTTCATGTAAAAAAATCAAAAATTTATGAATAACCCTAAAAAAGTATACCTAAGGAATTCGAAGAGACCTTTTCTAAAAAAATCTGAAACAACAACTAAATGTTCAGATACCTCATGGGGAAAGGTTGCTAAAGAATACCACTCTATAGTCGGTTCTGATGGACATTTTTACCATAGAGAAGTCATCCTCCCTAATATTCAAACATTCATTGACATCTCATCCAAAGACTTCTTTATAGACATTGGATGCGGTCAAGGAGTTTTTGAAAAAATACTTCCTAAAAACTCTAAATATCTGGGAATAGATATTTCGAAAGAACTCGTTAAATTGGCAGAAAGAAGCAAGATATCCCCCAAACACGAGTTTGTCGTTGCAGATCTAACAAAGCCAGAACTTCCCCAAAAGACTCAAGCCCATTTTGAATCGGCATCAAAAGCCGTTGCTATACTTTCTCTACAAAATATGACAAACCCTGAAGTAGCGATATCACATGCAAGCAAGCTATTAAATAACAATGGATTATTTGTTATTATCTTAAATCACCCATGCTTTCGCATCCCTAGACTATCTTCATGGCAGTATGATGAAAATCAAGGATTAATGTATCGAAGAGTAGATCGCTATCTATCCAAACAAAAAATACCTATACAAAATAATCCGGGAAGAAAACATTCTGCTCTTACATGGTCGTTCCATTTTCCTCTAAGTTTTTGGATAACAGCTTTAAAGGATTGTGGATTTCATCTCGTTGACATGGAAGAATGGACCTCTCCAAAACAATCTTACGGGAAACGAGGGAAAGCGGAAAACCTTGCTAGAAAAGAGTTTCCTTTGTTTTTAGCTTTAAAAGCTCAAAAGATTCGCCATTAAAAACAAAAAAAACCTCCAGCAATTAATTAGAATTAAAATTGAAATTCTTTTAAATTTATATAAAAGAAACAAATTCTAATAAAATGCTAAAAAAAATCCGTTCATCATTAAGCTCTATCTTTAAAGCATTTCGTTCTTTCAAAACTAAATATTTTCCTATAGAAAAGATCAAAGAATCCCGATTTGTTCGAGTCATAAAAGCTACTATATCAACAGTTTTTTACTGCGAGCTCCCAAGAGAAGCCGCTATTCTAAGTTACTACGGAGTCCTCACGATCATTCCCATACTAGTTTTCTTTTTCAGACTTTCAGAAAAACTTTTTGCTAACGCTGATCTACAAAAGTTTCTTATAGAAAAGTTCCCTAGCTACGCAACACAAATTAAAGAAATCGGTATCACAGCTTCTGAAGCCTCTGATTCGGGAACAGGCATCGTCTTAATCTCAAGCTTTTTTGTCTTTTGCTGGGCAGGACTACTAATGTTATCTTCTCTAGAAGATGGATTAAATAAAATATCAGGTAATAGTGTTTTCAAAGTGTCCGGCAACCGCTTGTTAGCATACTTAGGGATATTGCTTGTTACACCTATGGTTTTCATTCTTTCTTATGGATCTTTCATTTACGTAACAAAAATACTCCCATTACTAAACCCTAGCTTTCTTCCTCTGACAACGTCCCAATATATCTTGAAACTGTTCTATTCGACTCTTCCGTATTTCGTTGTTTGCCCTTCTTTGTTCCTTTGCTATTACTTTCTACCAAGGACAAAAGTATTATCTTCAGCTGCATGGATAGCCTCAGCCATCATAGGAATCATCTATGTATCTTGCCAACACTGGTTCCTGATCATGCAAATTAAACTATTCAACTACAGCTTTACCTACGGAGCTCTAGTCGCCCTCCCTTCCTTCCTTTTATTACTATACATATGTTCGTTCTTATTCCTAGTTGGAGGGGCATTAACATTTTCGATACAAAACCTTGGGTACAAATTCTTTTCAAGGAACAACGCCCTCCTTGAGGGGTACGAAAAAACTGTCGTGTGCTTAGAAATCCTACTCATGAGCATGCACAGATTTAACAAAGGACTCCACGCATTGACTGCTAGCGACATTTCCAAATCAACACGCATCCCCTTGGGGGAAATCACCCAATGTCTTGATATTTTAGTGGAAAGAGGACTAGTAACAGGATTTGGTCAAAAAAGAAATCAGCAAAAATATCTTCCCGCATTCAATTTCAACGAATTAAAAGCCTTAGAAGTTCTTATGAAAATCATAGGAACAAACAAAAACGTTAAATATAAAACTAGCATCGAAGGAAGTACTGCTGAAAAACTACTAGAAGATATCATGAAAAGCCTACGAAACAACGAACATAACGTGACTATATTGGAGCTTACTCAGAACATTTAACTTTGGATTTACATTATGCTCCTTCCTCGAACGCTGAGAAAAGCCTTTTTGTATTTTGCTCTTCCAGCTGCATGTATTTTTGCTTCTATATTTTTCCTGCCGAGATTTTTGTCTCATTTCGGAAAATCTGTATTGTATTCCGTCATCCGCAGAGATACCGGCCTCTTCATTGAAGCCAATTCCATTGATTTCAAATGGCTTGGCAAACAGAAATTATCTCAAATTAAAGTATCCTTCCCTGATGGTAGTAAGGAGTTCTACGCTGACACTATAGAAATTGAGTCTTCTTTAATTCGTTTAATAATGAAAATCCCCCCCAAAGGACTGATGATAAGAAATTGGTCTCTCTCCGTAGATAACCCGACTCAAGAAAAGACACCCTCTCCCGCCCACCTTCCTCCTAAAAAGATCTTTTCTTTTTCTAATATGAACATTTTGTCTGAAAATGGCAGTATAACATACAAAATACATCCGGAAACAACCCTTTCGGCTTCTAGAGTCTATCTGAAAAAAGATCAAGAATCCTTTGTTCTCAAGGCTGCAACAAAAGTCAACGACACCCCTGGGAAGATTTCTATAGACACAACCCTAGCCCCCTCCGTACAGCTAAGCGCTGAGATCGAATCTTTTCCCGCAGCTTTTCTTACTTTAGTAACCTCTTCTGAGATAGCCTCCCACGCATTAAAAGCTGAAGATCTTATTAATATTTCCTCAAGCATTGCTCATTCAAAAAATGATAATAAATCTCTAACCCTGACCCTGACAGGATCTAAGTCGAAGCTTGTGCTCAAAGGGAACCTCTCAGATTCCTTCTTAACCTTAGAAGAAACCTCTTCTTCAACCATAGAAATTAATGAACAGCTGGCAACGCATCTTCTTCAACCCTTTTTTCCTTTTTCCAAAAGCATAAAACCCTCTCATTTATCTCTGAAAACACTAAAATTACAGGTACCCCTAAAAATCTCAGAACTACGAAATTGTACAGGTAAAGCAGACTTTACGGTGCAATCTCTAACAATATCCCCGGAAAATCCTTCTCTAGCTTTCTCTTTGGAAAAGATTAATGTAGCTGTAGAAAAAAGCAAACTTTCGTCCTCTATGAAAGTTTTTGCGAATAGCGTTATGAAAGACAAAACATCTAAAGTTGTCTTCTCTTCAAAATTCTCTCCAAAACAAGGCGCTCATGTATTCTCTCTTCAACATTCTGGCATTCCCTATAGTTATCTAAGAGAAATGCTCTCCAGCTTAAGTCCTGAAGAAGTTCCGCAAGAATATACGGAGTATAGGTTGAGCATCTTGGGCAGTTACTCAGAAGGAAGAATCCATGCCAAAAGCAGTCTGGAAAACTCTCTTGTTAAAATTTTCTTAGATTCTTCGGGAACCTTAGATTCATTAAACTTTGAAGGAAATGGTCACTGCCTCTTACCTAAGCAATTTCTAAAAAGAGCCACTTTTAATGCTGTAGACTTATCTTTTTCAGGGAAAGTACAGTTCATGAATACTCATGTTTTTTTCCCAAAATTTCATTCAAAAATATCTGCAGGAAATAACGAGATAAACATACATGCAAAATTAGGTAGAGAAGACCTTCCTATTTCAACGGAAAATAGCGCGCTGTTAATCCATGGATCTTTAACAGATCTGCCCATGGGGCTTTTTTATCCTCTATTAGAAGGTCTACGCATTCAAAAATCTTCCTTCTCTTTTCACTCTGAAGATTCAAAATTATCTGCTAAAGGGAATCTGAAAGCCTCTATTATCGATGAAAGTCAGCCCGAATCTTTGCCCATAAGAGTTCTATTTCCTGACATTACCGTTTCTACGGAAAAGGATTCCGATAAGACAAATCAAAGACTATTAACAAAAGATTCTTCGTGGACATTTGCTGGAGAAATTCTTTCTATCCCCATCCCCATTTTATGTAAAATAACAAACTTACCCGATTTATCTAAATATCTTGGCAGTGAAGGCTCTGTCACCATCAACGGCCATTACTCCCCCAAGGCCGAAGATTTATGGACAATTTCATCAGTCGTAAAGACAGAGTCCCTATCAGCGGATTTCACTGCCGCTATAGACCAAGATCTAAATTTTTCAGAGAAAACAAAGGGTAAAATTCATTGGGAAGTATCCCCTGAACGCTACGCAAGTTTTTTTGAACATACTTCATGTAAACCTTTATGTTCTTTGCACAGGCAAGCTTCCGTACAAATAAATCTATCTAAAATTTCCTGTCCTAAAAAATCTTCTGGATTAACGTGTTTTTCTTTACTTCAAGGAAACATTGAAGGCGATCTTTCTACTTCTTCTATGATTTTTTATGATAAAGCCTCCAAGGATTCTTTTATCATCAATCCGATAACGGGCAACATTCATTCATCCAAAGATTCCGACACTGTTTCTTACGAAATTTCTGGTAGTTGTCTATCTTCTAAACAAGATTCCAAAAACCCTTCCAAATTTTTTATCAAAGGCTCTTTGACTTCTGTTTTATCTGGATCCAATCAACACTTCTCCCAAGTAACCAAGTGGGTTAATATTCCGTCAGCATTTATTACTGGTATCTTCCCTATTTCTCCTTCGGTAAAAGCTCAGATATCTTCGCTCGCAGGGTCTTTTATTAATGCTTCCATAGTACATAACCTTATACAGAATGAAGGGCCGATTCTTATCTCTTTAGATTCATCAAATCTTAAGGCTGAAATACCCTTAATCATGACGGAGAAAGCTCTGTTATTAGGGAATCAATTAAAAGCGGAACTATACCTTAATGACGAAGTAAATAAAGCTTTCTTGCAAGAATTTAACCCACTGTTGTCTCAAGGGGGTGCTCGATCAGAAGAGCCCATCACCTTAACAGTAGAAAAAGAGGGGTTTCTACTACCAATACGGCCCTATTCTTTCTCAGAGTTTAAAATAGAAAGCGCAGAACTGGATCTGAAAAAGGTATACATAGAAAATAAAGGCGACATTAAAGAACTGTTCAAATTTCTGAGTATTGCAGAAAAAAAAGATGCTATAGAGGCTTGGTTCTCTCCTATTTTCTTCTCTGTGGACAAAGGAAATATTCATTGCAAACGTTTTGATGCTTTGATAGACAAGAAAATCCGCTCGGCCCTTTGGGGAAAGACAGATCTTATCAACAATAAAATTTACATGACACTTGGTCTTGATCCTGAAGTAATAAAAAAATACTTCCGAAACACTCATTTAAAAACAAAAAATTTCTTTCTAATCAAAATTAGGGGTTCTATCTCCTCTCCAAAAGCTGATTGGTCTTCCGCATACGCTCGTATTGGTTTATTAAAGAATAATTCTATAGGAAGTCCTCTCATCAGCAATCTTGCAGATAAAATCTTTTCTTCTCTAGGGGACTCTACACCTCCACAAACGACCCATCCTCTCCCTTGGGAAAAAGAAAAAACAACACCATCTAGAAGACAGCGATTAAAAGAAAGCTTTAACAAAAGAAAAATAAAATAACTTTTTATTCGTAATTAAAATAAACCTTTTTTAAAAAGAGTTTTAATCGAATAAAAAAGGTATTTAATTAATGAACAAAAGAAAAGATCCTTCTAAAGACCCTATTATATCAAAAATTAAACAAGCCATTGAAATTTTAAAAGAATATTCGAAAAACTCTAAAACAAAATCTATAAGCAAAATTCTTAGCTTAGATTCTCTAAAAAAGATAGAAAAACTAAAAAAAAACCTTCAATCTTCCATAAAATCAGACTCGACACCCACACCTAATAAAGATAAAGATCTTTTATCCGAAATCAACATAGTAAAACTAAGTATCAAAGCTATTATCGCTGAACTCCAAGAACTCAGAGAACTAGCAGAAGAAGCTTTAGATAAGGACGCTATTGCCCACGAAGATATTGTTCAAGCAGTAATGATGGAGCTCATCTACAAATTCTTACCTCTATCAGGAGGTGCTATGAAAGGTGATCTATTCATGAACAACTTCCCCATCAAAGGACTCAAAACTCCTTCTTCACCAGAAGACTCTCACGCAGTTAATGTTGGTTTCTTAAAAGCTTACCTCCTACCTATTACCAATCGATTTAACTCTATAGAAAATAAAAGTAATAACCATGACATGACACTGTCCTCTTTACAACTACAGAAAATGTCTGTTTCAGGAGGCTCATTCAAAGGCAACGTAAATATGGATGGGAATAGACTCTTAGGACTACCTTACCCTAAAAAAGGATCTGAAGCAGTATCCCTAGAGTTTCTTCAAAAGTTTGCTGAAGTAAAAATGAATCCAGAAAAAAAAGACAACACAGCCCAAGACAAAAAAAACACAGCGAACTCTAACGCTCCTTATGTCTTAGCCACTCCTTCAAATACCCTATACTCCGGTAGAGTTGTAGATAAGAACCCTTTTTCCCTACCCTTACAACTAATAGGCGGAGGCTTTAATGGCTTTGTCTGGAAAAGAGGCGATAATGATTCTGAAGGGAACTTTCCTTGGGAAGCCCTGAAATATACAAAGATGAAAGAAGAAAATGATGAGTGTTTTGTCGTTCCTGAGGCTAAAAACGGATATGAGCTCAAAGGAACAAAACCTGGTATCTATGATTGGAATTTTACCCTGCAAGCCTTAGTACCGACTTCGCAACAAATCTCTCATCCAACCATTAAGCTCCAAATCACTCTCAATTATTGCCCCTGGGCTCTAGCTAATTCTCAATTTTCAAAAACCTGCACCCTGCCCATAACACTTTCTTTAAAATCAAAAACATATATCTCGGGAAATTCCTATAACCTTATCGAACTAACGCCAGGCAGCGCCAACAGCCACAGAACCATTATGGTTCCCCCACACTACTCTGGAGTATCTGTTAAATTGAAAAACTACTCCACAGATCATGAAGAATCCACAGATCTATACGTTATCCACGCCTTTTACTCGCTAAGTTGGAGAGGGATTTGAGCTAAAAGCAACAATTACATCATTTCTTAGGGAGACAATTTTTCCCTAAGAAAGATTTTCAATACAACATTGCCTATCGAGAAGGAAAGGAAAAGAAGTCACAAAATAACTCTCTATCACCTACTGGCATATCCTTATTAACATCATAAAAAGCTAAAATTCTTCCTGAATCCACCAGATAGGCTCTATCTCTACACTTTTCTGCAAAGCGAGTGTCATGAGTGGAAATTCCTATAGTTAGGCCTTGTTCTCTTAAATCTTGCACGACAGCGGCGAAAACATCCGATGCATAAGGATCCAAAGCAGAAGTCGGCTCATCAAATAAAAGAATCTTAGATTCCATACAAAGAGAACGCGCAATAGCTACTCGCTGTTTTTGTCCGCCAGATAATCTTGCGGGATAACACTGAGCGAAATCTTCCATCCCCAATT
This sequence comes from Chlamydiifrater phoenicopteri, assembly GCF_902807005.1. Taxonomy (NCBI): domain Bacteria; kingdom Pseudomonadati; phylum Chlamydiota; class Chlamydiia; order Chlamydiales; family Chlamydiaceae; genus Chlamydiifrater; species Chlamydiifrater phoenicopteri. The sequence continues at coordinate 276,517 of NZ_LR777658.1, read as the reverse complement.
TTTTTAGAAAGCTGTATGCAGTCTCTTCTGCGATTGCGGTCAATTGCTTTTTCACAATCAACTGAGGATGCATACAGTTTTCCAAAACAGTCATATGAGGAAATAGTTCGGGATTTTGAAAAACAAAACCTGGACGAGAATGTTCCTTCGAAGAAAAAGTAATTGTTCCTGCAGAAGTTTCTACAAGACCAGCCAAAGCTCTAAGAAGAGTGGTCTTTCCCGATCCGCTTCTTCCTAAAAGCAACGTTATTCTGCCCTCTTCGAGAGAAAAAGAAGCGTCTTTTATAATTTCTTTAGATCCTAAGGTTATTGCTATTCTCTCTACACTAACACTCATGACACTCTCCTTTCTCTACTCGACGAGAAAGATAAGCACACAAAGAAGTCATCACAAGATATAAAAGAGCTGCTATTCCATACATTTCCATGGGATTGAGTTCCCTTGCAACAATGTCTCTGCTTACTTTTGTTAACTCAGGAACACCGACAACCATTAAGATGCTACTTTCTTTAATCAAGGCTATGTACTCATTAGCTACGGAAGGAAAAACAGAGCGCACTACTTGAGGCATTAACACGTGAAAGAACGTTTGTTTGGGAGAATAACCCAATACTTTAGCCACCTCCCATTGTCCTGAAGAGACCGCGTTAATCCCCCCTCGAATATTTTCCGCCAGATAAGCAGCAGAATTCAAGCCTAAAGCGATAATGCCGGAAACTAAAGGCGAGAAGGCGAACCAAGGACCTAGAACCACTGGGAGCCCAAAATACAGTATGAGAATCTGGATAAATAATGGCGTCCCCCGAACTATTGTTACGTATGCGGTTCCTAACCGGGACAACCATTTGCTGTGGGAGTAGCGACAAGTGAGCCCGCCTATGATAAGGCCGAGAGTAGATCCTATGATTATGGAAGCCGCCACTATACCTAGAGTGTAGCAACAGCCCTTCAAAAGCAAAAATACGTTAGACACAAAACTTTTACAGCTAAAAATTATATTTTTATTCAAGAAAACAGAATAAAAATGTTCAACCCGCCCAATAAAATCAAGCAGAATCTATCTTACCTCAAACGCAAAAATTGAGCGATATCCTCATGCAAATCTCCTATCTGCTCCACAGATTTTGGCGCCAAAAAAATCGTATCATCTCCAGCAATGGAACCTAAAAATTTTTTCCCAAAATGATAATCCAGTAATCTCGCTATAAGTGAGGCCGAGCCTGGAGAGGTTCTGAGCACAATCATGTTATAATTATGCTCACAAGAAACTACCTGCTCCTTAATCTCTGAAGTTGGTAAGGGTTGGCGAAACTCTGATTCCAAAAGGATATACCCCAAGCTTCCCTGAATAGAAGTCTTGGTCGCTCCGATTTTTTTTAACATTCGAGAAACAGTAGACTGCGTGACCTTAAAACCCATAGAAGTAAGTTTTTGACAAATCTCCTCTTGCGTACTAGGGCTATCATTACTTTCAAGAATTTCCTTCAAAGCTTCCCGAAGCGCTTCTGCGTTTAACTTCTCAACCATTTTATCCCAAACCTGTAGAATAATTTTATTCATGATAATAGAATTAAGACCCGTAAGTTTAAGAAAATAGAATTAATTACCGAAGGTTTTCCTCAAAATGCTCACTTTAGGCATCGAAAGCTCTTGCGACGAAACATCTGTCGCTGTAGTCAAGAATAAAAGCACCATACTCTCTAACATCGTAGCTTCACAAGAAATACATGCTTCTTTTGGAGGAGTTGTTCCCGAGCTAGCCTCTAGAGCTCATATAAAAACCTTCCCTTCAGTTTTTCTAAAAAGTTTAAAAGAATCCAATATTTCCCCAAAACAACTAGATCTTATCGCGGTCTCTACGGAGCCAGGACTTATAGGATCTTTATCCGTAGGTATTCAGTTTGCTCAAGGACTCTCAGACGCCTTGAAAAAACCTCTCGTAGGAGTTAATCATGTTGAAGCGCATATTTATTCAGCATATATCAGCCAACCAGAGAAAATTCTTTTCCCTGCTCTCGGAGTCGTTATATCAGGCGCTCATACGGCTCTTTTTCTTATGGAGTCGCCCACGACATTTAAACTAATAGGCAAAACTAGAGATGATGCTATAGGAGAAACCTTCGATAAAGTCGCTAGCATACTAGAACTACCCTACCCAGGAGGACCTTCTATAGAAAAATTAGCCAAGGAAGGTAATCCTCAAGCTTACCAGTTTTCCGAAGGAAAGGTTCCTGGATATGAATTCTCCTTCAGCGGACTCAAAACTGCTGTCATGTACGCAGCAAAAGGAAATAATACCAACAAGAAAACCCCTAATAAACCTTTAACTCCACAACAAAGAAAAGACCTCGCCGCTTCTTTCCAACGAGCAGCCTTCGCTTCACTGGCACGAAAAATCCCTCTAGCAGCACAAACATGGAAATGTAAATCCATCCTCTTAGGAGGAGGCGTAAGCAATAATAAATATTTTCAAAATCTTCTTAACTCCTTAATGGATATTCCTGTATTTTTTCCCTTAAAGGAACTTTGTTCTGATAACGCTGCAATGATAGCCCTCCTAGGGTCTGCTATCTATTCAACCATAGGAAACGAACAACACTCAAATCTCAAGCCATGCACAAGATCTTCTTGGGAACCCGCCTTTCCCTGAAAAAACTCTTTCCTTCGCTTCTACTTCTTCTGATCTCCACCTTTCCTCTCTCTTCGTGCTCCAATCATTTCCGAAAGAATACAAATCCAAAAACGGATACCCTTTCTATTCTTATGCACGACGACCCCTGCTCTCTAGACCCAAGAACTGTTCGCCTACTTTCAAATATCACCTTATCTAAACACCTTTTTGAGGGGCTTTTAAGAGAAAGCCCTTCAACACAAGACGTGGAACTCGCCCTAGCTAACTCTTATTCAATCTCTGCAGATAACACTCAATATACTTTTCAGTTAAAGCCTACAACGTGGAGCAATGGAGATCCATTGACAGCGGAAGATTTTAAGGAATCTTGGGAACAAGTTATCCTAGGCACCATACCCTCTGTCTTTCACTACGCGTTTATGGATATAAAAAATGCCAAAGAAGCTTTTTCTGGCACGGTCCCCCAAAAAGATATTGCTATTTACTGTCCCGACCCACAAACCCTTATAGTCCAACTAGACAAACCTGTTCCTTATTTTCCGAAGCTTTTATGCTTACCAGCATTCGCTCCGGTACACAAACTCTGGCGCAATAAGGCGACTGCTCTCTCATCAAAAACCCCTTTCATTGGGAATGGCCCGTTTATCCTCAAAAAAAGGCGCGCGAAACAACACCTTCACCTAGCAAAAAACCCTCTTTACCATGAAGCGAGCAAAATAAAATTGTCTGGGATCCATATTCAAATCATTCCAGACATCCATACAGCCTCCTTACTATTTGAGTCAGGGAAGATCGACTGGCAAGGCCCTCCCTGGAGCGATTCCCTTCCTTTAGAAACAAGCCGACGCCTAGAAAAGCAAGGTAAACTTCAAAAATTTGATATAGCAGGAACTTCCTGGCTCATTTTCAATACGAAAAGACATCCTTTTTGCAACAAAAAACTAAGAAAGGCCCTTTCTTTAGCTATAGATAGACACCTTCTAATAAATACTGTCCTCCACGGGAGAGGCTCTACGACTCTTGAAATCCTTCCCCCATGCTTGCTAGCCAAGCAGAAATCCATCTCCAACCAGCCAAACGCTCAAACGCCAGCACAAGGAGAGACCAACGAAATACAAGGATTTCAACAGCAATTGGCCAAAAAATTATTCCTCGAAGCTTTAGAAGAACTTCACTTGTCCCCTGAAGATTTTAAAAAAATCCCATTGCTTTTCCCCGCAACAAGCCCCGTTACCTCCCTTGTCGTTCAAGCTATTAATCAACAGTGGAAAGAGACTCTAGGAATTCATATGCCCCTGCAAGGATTGGAATTTAGCGTTCTACAAGAACGAAAACACTCGGGCTTCTTTTCTCTAACTATAGGGGACTGGCTAGCGGATTTCCATGACCCTATGGCCTTCCTCTCTATATTTTCCTCTCCCTTCGGCATTCAACCCTATATCTTAGATGACCCAGCCTTCTCTTCCTTGGTAGCAGAAATACAAGGAGAAGAGGACTCCAGCAAACGCTTTCAACTTATCCAGAAAGCTTCTGACTTTTTGGAAAAAGAATCCTGTGTTGTTCCCCTCTATCATCATTCTTTCGAATTTTCTTTGAATAAAAGATTGACAAACCTTAAACTCTCCGACTTGGGCACAGTGGATTTTAAGTATTCGGAATTAAAACAAAATAAGGAGTGCTCCCAACAATAATTCTCGTTTTCTAACACTACTAAGCAATTTCTTCTCCTTCATACTAAAGTCTTTCATGAATAGAGAGAGTTCGTCCTTTTTATCCCTTAGGGGATTGACCTTTTTTTCAGCTTTAGTTGCCGCTGTCATCTTTTTTGGCGTCCCCTTGCCTTGGCAACAAAAAAAAACCTTTCGAACAGCAATAAATGCCAAGCCGAACTTCTCAACGCTGACCATAGCTCTCTGTGACACTCCAGAGACTATGCATCCCCACGAAGCAAGACGCGCCCTCGACCTTTCCCTAATCCGACAACTCTTCGAAGGACTCGTACGCGAAAATCCTAAAGCCCCTGAAGGCACAGAACTAGCCTCTGCTAGAAGCATTCATATTTCCGAAGATAAGAAGTGTTACACCTTTAAACTAAAAAAAACCTTCTGGAGTAATGGAGAAGCCGTAACTTCTCACGACTTTCTTGAATCATGGGCTCAAGCTGTGAAGCTCTCTCTTTTCTCTACTCTTTTTGAAGATATACAAAGGAAACCCTCCAATAATTCCGAAGAAACCATCAAAAAAGACTCTTTAGAACTATACGCTCCAGATCCAGAAACTTTTATTGTTTACTTGAAACAACCTCAACCAGATTTTTTAAAGAAAATTTCTAGCCCCACGTTTTTCCCCATCTACCAAGGCTCAACTAAAAAGCTAGTATCTAACGGCGCATATCGATTACACACCCTATCCTCTGCGCATTCAATAATTCTAGAGAAAAATCCTTTCTACCATGACACGCAAATAAATGCCTGCCCTTATATCAATCTCTCCGTCATTTTTAATATCCAAACGGCTTCCCGGCTGCTGGAAAAGCATTCGATCCATTGGCTGGGTCAACCATGGAATCAATCGCTACCCAATGAGATAAAAAAACGCTTGAAGCAAAAAAAACTTTTACAAAACACTCACTCCATAAAAGGATCTTTCTGGTTAACCATAAACTCCGAAAGGATGCCTCTAGAGAACATTGCTCTTAGAAAAGCTCTTTCCGAAAGCATTAATAGGGCCAACCTGGTAGAATATGTCTTAACAGGAAACCAATCTCCTGCTAGCACTCTCTCTCCAACTTCTTTATCAAACGCTAGCCCTATACTCCAAAAGAGCACCCCCTCATTAGATCTGCCTCCCTTTCAAAGAAAAATCACTTTAACCTATCCTTCAGACATTCTACAATGCGTTCGAATTGCAGAGTTTTTACAACAAGAATGGAAAACTCATTTAGGTCTAAATGTAGGACTAAAAGGAGTAGAATATCGAAGACTCATTGAAGAACGGAACAAAAAGCATTATGACATTATCACCCAAACAGGGACCGCACTGCACCCTGGAGAGAAGGGCTTTCATCCCATCATAGCAAAACAATTTTACGAGCTTTATCCAGAAGCTAGGACAACCATCCCGGGAGATATGTCCGCAGATTATCAAGAAAAAATTCTCCTTGACAACCATATCGTCATTCCCCTGTATCACCTGTCTCAAGAGTTCTTTCTCTCCACCCCAATAAAAAATATCATTTTTTGCTCCGATGGTAGCGTCGATCTAAAATATGCAGAATTCTGTACAAAAGGATAGATAGTTCATGACCCAAGATCACAAAAAATGTCTTTACCCCTCTTCTATCTCGCCTAAATTTCACTTTTCTAATACTCGGATTAAAGGATATACTATGCCTTTCAGAAAGCTGGAGAGCGCCTTTTTAAACGTCTTATTGTTACAAGAAACAAACTTCTATAAACTGCTAAGCAAGGGCTTCTCTTCAATAGGTTCTACAAAAGGGTTTTTTCCAAGAACCTGCAAAGAAGAATTTCTTCCCCTACTAACAGAGTAGAGACTTCTCATGAAAAGATATCTTAAAAAGCGACTCTTGTACAACTTTCTTTCCTTATGGATTGTCGTTTCCCTAACCTTCCTTATCATGCGAACCATTCCCGGAGACCCTTTCAATAATGAAGAAGCTAACGTGCTCTCTCCGGAAACTTTGGCTATGCTAAAGGCTCATTACGGACTAGACAAACCCTTGATCTCCCAGTATTTTAAATACATAAACTCTGTTCTCCACTTCGACTTCGGACATTCCCTGGTATATAAAGACAGAACAGTGTGCGATATCATAAAAATGAGCTTTCCCGTATCGGCTATACTAGGACTCGAAAGCTGTCTTCTGGCAATCATTGGCGGTATCACCCTTGGATCCCTATCCGCTATCAAAGAACGATTCATTGGAAGTTGGATCCTTTATGTGTCCATACTACAAATATCTTTGCCAGGTTTTATCCTTGCCACTCTTTTACAATATCTACTCGCAGTAAAACTCTCCCTCTTCCCTATAGCTTGCTGGGGGTCTTTCGCCCATACTATTCTCCCAGCTCTGTCTTTATCACTAACCCCTATGGCTTTTATCACCAAGCTGACGACAGCCTCTGTTAGAGAAGTTTTATCGACAGATTACGTTTTACTAGCCTTCTCAAAGGGTATTAAAAGAAGCTCTGTTATCCTAAAACATGTTATCCCCTATGCAATCTTTCCTACGGTCTCTTATGCATCTTTTTTGGTTACAGCAGTTATGACAGGCACCTTCGCCATAGAAAACATTTTTGGCATCCCAGGACTTGGTAAATGGTTTATCTACAGCATTAAACAAAGAGATTACCCAGTAATTCTTGGGCTAGCGGTTTTTTACACCCTGTTTTTTATGACCGCTTCATTGTTAACAGATCTCATACAAGCATGGATAGACCCACAACTACGTCGAAATTATGAAAGTAATAATTAACTCATCAATGATTTTCAGGATTTTTGCAAAGTATTCAGGCTCTTTCACCTTACTCTTTCTCCTTCTTACCCTTTCTGGATGCCATAGAAACTGCGAATATCAGTCTATGGACAACATCGTGGTGTCTATAAACAATGACCCCTTATCCCTAGATCCTAGGCAAGTGACTCTCTCTAGAGATCTTTCTCTTATGAAAAATATTTACGAAGGCCTATTCCGCGAGCATCCCGCCGGACCTCAACCAGCTATAACTCAGCATTACCACGTTTCAGAAGATGGCATAACCTACACCTTCACCCTTAAACCCACTCTTTGGAGCAATGGGGACCCCGTCACCGCCTATGATTTTGAAGAATCTTTAACCCAACTCCATAGCTCAGACCTCATTCCATCCAACCCCTCTTTGTTATTCGGTATTAAAAATAGCAAGGCTATACGCGAAGGACTTTTACCCAAAGAATCTCTAGGAGTAAAAGCTTTGTCCTCGAATATACTACAAATCATTCTAGAAAGACCTCTCACGCACTTCTGTCATATGCTCACACATCCCATCTTTTTCCCTGTGCATAAATCTAAAAGAGATACCTATACAAAAAATTGCGTAGAAAATGACAGCGCTTTCATTTCTAATGGTCCATTTGTTATTTCAAAATATCGAATGCAAGATCTCATAGAAATCTCCAAAAACCCCCTTTATTGGGACGCTAATCATGTACAACTAAACAAAATTAGCTTCAAAGTCTTCCCCGACGCCTACACCACTCATAAACTGTTTAAGCAAGGAGAAGTACACTGGGAGGGCAGCCCGTGGAGCGTACCCATCCCTAGAGAACCCATGAAACAACTCGAGCAAGCTTCTCCAAACTCATTACACTCTTTCCCCGTAATGGGTACGGCAGTACTGATCTGCAACACTAAAAGATCTCCCAGCAACAACCTAAATCTTAGAAAAGCTTTAGCCTATGCTATTAACAGAGAGTCTCTATTATCTCTAGCCGGGGAATATAATTCTACCGCCTACAGCTTTCTTCCCCCTCTGCTATCCCAGATAGAATCCACCTATGTCGGTATGTCCCAGGAAGAACGTGAATCCACCGCCAAAAAATATTTCGAACTGGCTAAAAAAGAACTATCTGAAAAAGACTTAAAAGACCTATCCATTACTTATCCAATGGAATCCAAAATCTTTGCTTACGTAATTCAAGAAATTCAACAGCAATGGAAAGAGGTTTTGAACTTCTTTGTTCCAATCGTAGGCGTTGAGTACCATAACTTCATTGAAAAAAGAAAGCAAGGAGCCTACACCATAGCCTCTGGAGGTTGGATCGCCGAGTACTCGCACCCACTGGCATTTCTTTCAATACTCGGAGACCCCGACAAAAACGCTGCACCTAGACATGCATCCAAATGGAAAAATAATTCTTTCGACACCATTCTCAATAGCCTGTACTCAGCAAAAGATGAAAACATCAGCCAACTTATTACAAAGGCGGAAGAGCTTATCATAGCAGACTACCCCGTCATTCCCCTATACCACTACGGATACCTCTACGCAGTAAATTTACCTATAAAAAATATTTATGCCTCCCCGTTAGGGACATTAGATTTAAAGTATGCAATTATAGATCGTGAATCTATCAAAGAGAGAGCAAACTGCTAATGACTTTTATTCAAACAGCTTCCTTAATTTTTTGGAAAAAGAAGGTCCCTGGGAAAAAAATGCTCCTAACAGGTGTAATGTTATTGATACTACTAACTACTTACGCCATTCTATTTTCTAAAATTTTTCCCAATTATGATAAAACATGCTTAGAAAAAGCTCTCAACCACCCATGTAAAGAGTTTCCCTTCGGAACAGATGGTCTAGGGCGGTGCATGCTAGCGCGCACTACTCAAGGAGTAAAGATATCGATGACCGTAGCCCTATCAGCTACTGTCATCGATTTGATAATCGGATTACTATGGGCCACACTATCATTAGCAGGAGGTAAACGCGTAGATTTCTTCCTCATGCGATTAACAGAAATTTTGCATTCTATCCCTAAAACTCTCGTAGTCATTTTATTTCTCTTAATTTTTAATAGAGGTTTTTTCCCCGTAATTTTAGCTATGGCGGCCACAGGATGGATACCTATGGCAAGAATCATTCGAAATCAATTTTTCCTCCTTAACAATCAAGGATACGTTTTAGCCTCTAAAGCTATGAATGCCAGCGTCTTCCACATCCTCTTTCACCATCTCCTTCCCAATACAATCTCTCCAATTTTATCCACAATGATCTTCACCATCCCCTCGGCGATCTATACTGAAGCTTTTATTAGCTTCCTCGGCCTGGGCATACAACCTCCAAGGGCAAGCTTGGGAACTCTTGTAAAAGATGGTTTAAATGCAATAGACTACTACCCATGGCTTTTCTTTATCCCAGCAACTTTTCTCATTGCTCTTTCTATAATTTTCAATTTAATAGGAGAAGGAACAAAACTTATGCTGCAAAAGGAAGAGTATTTTGAATAGTTCTTATCCCCTCCTCAAAGTACATAAACTATCCATCCACCACGAATTATTGTCTGGTGAGAAGCACGCTATCGTAGAAGACATTTCCTTCTCCATTGATCCAGGGCATCGATTCGCTCTTGTCGGAGAAAGCGGTTCAGGGAAAACTATGATCTCTAAAGCCATAGCCTCTTTCCTGCCTAAAAAATGTAAAATTTATGCAGGAGAAGTCTTATTCGATAATATTGATGTATCAACGCTATCTCAAAAAGAAGTTCAAAAACTAAGAGGTAAAAGAATTTCCTATATTCCACAAAACGCTATAGGAGCTCTAACACCCTCATTAAAAGTCGGCTATCAATTAATAGAACCTCTGATGTACCACTTAAACTTGACTAAAGAAGAAGCTCTAGACAAAGCCCTAAGTTTATTGGAAAACGTGAAAATTGCTAACCCTAAACGCTGTCTATCCTTATACCCTTTCGAACTTAGTGGCGGTATGAGGCAACGCGTAGTCATAGCCATAGCATTGTCATGTAAACCAGATCTCATCATAGCTGATGAACCTACAACAGCTCTAGACTCTGTTTCCCAGTGGAAAGTTCTTTCTATTCTCAACGACTTGTCTAAAGAGTACCGCTCCTCTCTGCTCCTTATCACACATAACCTATCAATTGTGCCAGAACTATGTGAACATGTCGCTGTCATGAAATCAGGTAAAATAGTTGAAATGGGATCCGTACACAAAGTTTTTTCTAACCCCACACACACTTACACAAAAAAATTACTAAGCTCTTTTACTAAAATTCCACGAACAGATACTACCCAAGAACAGAACCCGTCCCCCTCCCAAAGAAGCTATTCCCCCTCACTGGAAGATTCGGCTGTTCAAAGTATCAAAATCTTAGAAGAACCTGTTGCTACATAACTATTATGAGTACTCCTCTCCTCAACATTTCCAACCTACATTACTCCTCCAGAGGACATACCATCCTGAACAATATATGTTTAAAAGTATTCCAAGGATCTTGCTTAGCCCTAGTAGGAGAAAGTGGTTCAGGAAAGTCTTCCTTAGCCATGGCTATTATGGGCATCATAAAGCCTTCCTCAGGAACCATTAACTTTGCCAACATCCCCAATTCTATTCATAAAGTTGAAACGGTCCAAATTGTTTTCCAAGACATCCACGCCTCTCTCAACCCCTCTATGACAGTAGGCAAGATCATTTGTGAACCACTAAAAATCTTACAAAAAAAATCAAAAAAAGAATTTCAAACACTGTTGTTTGAAACTTTAGAGCTAGTCAATCTGCCGAGAGATATCATTCACACTATACCCAGCAGATTAAGTGGCGGTCAAAAGCAACGAGTAGCTATTGCTAGAGCTATTATCACCAACCCGAGACTTCTAATTTGTGATGAGCCCCTTTCTTCTCTAGATACTCCCAACCAAATAATGACTTTAGAGTTATTTAAAAATATTAAAGACCAAAGGAATCATACAATATTATTTATTACCCATGACATGCCCGCAGCCTATTCTCTGGCAGACCAAATTGCTGTCATGCATAAAGGGTCTATCGTTGAAATAAAAGATAAAGAAGATCTTTTTCGAAACCCAGAACACTTTCACACAAAAGAACTTATGGCTGCCATCCCTCAATTCTGCTTACTATCTTCCCCTACTTATTAGTCCAAAACATCAGCAAGAAATAGTTGGGAATGCACGGAAAGAAGGATTGTGCTATTCTGTTGTTCTCTGATTATTCCTTATTGCAGACAAAAGATTGACATGAAGAGTCTGACCATGTAAACCCAAGGCTAGGCTCTAATGATGGAGACTAGTAGAAACATGGATATCTCTCACATTTTGGAAGACCTAGCATACGACGAGGGCATCCTTCCAAGAGAGGCTATCGAAGCTGCAATTGTTAAACAAAAGCAAATAACCCCTTACCTCCTAAACATCCTAACAGAAGCTACTAGACAAATCCCTGAAATTATTGAGGATCGCAATTACCAGGGACACCTTTATGCTATGTATCTTCTGGCCCAGTTCAGAGAAACAAGAGCTCTGCCTTTAATTGTAGAACTGTTTTCTTTTTGTGATGACACTCCACATGCTATAGCAGGTGATGTGCTCACGGAAGATCTCGCCAGAATTATGGCTAGTGTATGTAATGATGACAGCTATATCAAACAACTAATAGAAACTCCCGGAATTAATGAATATGTAAAAGCTGCTGCTCTCACAAGCCTTACAATCCTTGTTGGTGTGGGAAAATTGGATCGCGATTCTCTTATCGAATATTTTGGAGAATTACTTAACAATAAGCTGGAACGTTATCATTCCTTCGCTTGGGATAACCTCATAGCAGCCTCTTGCTCTCTATACCCAGAAGAAATTTATCCCTCCATTCGTAAAGCTTTTGAAGACAACCTCGTTGATACGGCTTTCATTAGCCTCGAGGATGTTCGCAATATATTGGATGAAGAAACCTTAGAATCCTGCCTTTATGAACTTCATTCAGCCTCAGAATTAATTAATGATACTTTGGAAGAAATGGAAAAGTGGTTAGAAGATTTCTCTTTGTAACAAAGCTCTTTCCTGCGCATTCTTCCTTGAATTGTAACGAGTTTATGTAATGAACAAACAACGCAGAATTTTTTCTTTATTGTTTCTCACAGGATTATTTGTAGCCCTGTGGTTTTCTCCTAAACCCGCAGCTATAGAGCAAAATGCATGGCAACTCTTTGCTGTTTTTGCAACAACTATTACTGGGATCATTCTCCAACCCGTTCCCATGGGAGCTGTTGCCATTATCAGCATATCGCTACTTCTTCTAACAAAAACTCTTTCTGTTGAACAAGGTCTATCAGGATTTCATAATCAAGTAGCCTGGCTCGTCTTTTTATCTTTTTCTATCGCTAAAGGCATTATTAAAACCGGATTAGGCGAAAGAGTCGCTTATTTTTTTGTCAGTATATTAGGTAAAAGCCCTTTAGGTTTAGCCTATGGACTCACTATCACAGATTTTCTTCTTGCTCCAGCGATCCCTAGCGTCACAGCACGCTCCGGAGGAATCATATATCCTGTGGTTATGGGCCTTACTAATTCCTTTGGAAGTTCTGCAGAAAAAGGAACAGAAAATCTTATAGGCTCTTACTTAGTTAAAGTGGCTTACCAAAGTTCGGTAATCACCAGCGCCATGTTTTTGACCGCTATGGCAGGCAATCCTCTGCTAGCAGCATTGTCTCAAAACATAGGCATTTCTCTATCATGGTCACTATGGGCTAAAGCTGCTTTCCTTCCTGGAATACTGAGCCTAATTGTCATGCCTTTGGCTCTCCTAAAACTTTATCCCCCCACTATAACCTCTTGCGAAGAAGCTATACGAACAGCTCAACTACGACTTAAAGAAATGGGACCTCTACGCAAAGGCGAAAAAATTATCTTATCTATATTTTTCCTTCTAGTGACATTGTGGACTTTTGGAGACTTCCTAGGGATATCAGCTACAACGGCAGCGTTGATCGGTCTATCTCTGCTCATCATATTTAACATCCTTGACTGGCAGAAAGATGTCATAGGAAATACTACAGCCTGGGAGACTTTCATATGGTTCGGAGCACTGATCATGATGGCTTCATACTTGAATCAATTAGGATTTATTCCTATCCTAGGAGACTCTATAGCGAAAGCAACCTCTGGATTATCTTGGCAAATAGGTTTTCCTCTCCTTTTCATAGCATATTTCTACTCCCATTACCTCTTTGCTAGCAACACTGCTCACATCGGTGCTATGTATCCTGTCTTCTTGGCTGTAGCGGTGTCTATGGGAGTAGACCCCGTATTTTCCGTCCTAGCTTTTAGCTTTTCCAGCAACCTATTCGGCGGCTTAACTCACTATGGATCAGGACCTGCCCCACTATTTTATGGATCAGGTCTAGTTTCCATCAAAGAATGGTGGGTATCTGGATTTATCCTAAGCCTTGTGAATATTGCCATCTGGATAGGATTAGGAATGCTCTGGTGGCATGTCCTAGGAATAATATAAGATTCCTTCTACAAAAAGTTCGGTAGAAAAGTAATAACCACTTTTTTACCAAACTTTTTTCCTGTCATCACTGCATACAACTTTTTAAGAAGAGACACTAAAGGATTCTGTAGATTCTTTTTTGAAACTACTTCTAAAGCTCCTGAATATTCCATCATAAAATAAAAAATCTGATTTAAAAGCTGCTTAAGAACGAAAATCTCTTCTTTGCTCCACTTCGATGAAGCCGATTGATCTAGTAAATTCACACAACGTGTGTTACCTTCCTCTTCTCGAAAAGAGATCCACGCAGCATTTTCTTTCAGTCGTATAAAAAGAACATGTAGGGGTCTTTTGAAAATCGCAGTACTGATGCCTACGAGAATCTTGCCAAAGATCTCTCCATCCATCTTAGATACGATGTTCGAAGAAAATTCCTTCCAGCAACGTAGGTTTTCAACATAATAAGAGGCTGCTATCTGAAAGGATAGCGGACTGTTCCTTCCTAAAAAGTCAAAATAACTTAGCATCGTTGCTTCCTTGAGACTAGGAGCTATAAAGAAAGCCACGCTAACTATCTTTTCTTTAGGAAAAAACCTTTGCAAGATTTTTAAAATAAAAGAAACGTCTTTTCCTAAACGGAAAAACTGGAGCCTCGATAAATGGAAATAAAGCGGCCGTTTCTCCCGATCTAAGGAAAACTCGCAAAAACTTTCCCTTAAATTCGAGTGAAGATTAACACTCCCCCCCAAAACCAATACAGCCATTCCTGCGGCCGAAGACTGTAATGCAGAACCTATGCGACGAACTTTTTGAACAAATTGTTGCTTTTCTGTGCCTACAAGTTCTGAGCTCAGAAGCAAATTAACAGAAATCCTTTTGCCAACCTCTGTTAAAGCAACACAGTCTTCCAAAGAAGAAAGGAACGGCCCAAAAGAAAAGATGTGCTCCATTTTCCGCTACCTAATAATTCTCCTACACAACAAACAACGAATGTATCCGAACAAACCACTGTTTTCTGTAACAAAGCTCAGCAATTCTCATTGTAACGAAACAAAAAATTTGATTATTTTTGTGTAAAAAGCTTACAAGAGTGCTCATGTCCTACATAACTCCTGAAGAAAGTTTAGTCAGTTTCCTTCCAACACTCCCCAAGGAACTACGCAATCCAGAACTTCTAGTCACTACTCCCTTGCCGCCTTGTAAAAGATGCTCTACCGAAACTCATGAGCAAACAAATGACATAAAACAAAAAATTCTTCAATCTTTTCCATACATCTCCGGAGGAGATTATGTGAAAGTTATCAGACAAGATTCTAAGGAACCATCCTCGCCTCTGCGTGTGGGTATTATGCTTTCCGGAGGACCTGCTCCCGGAGGACATAATGTCCTTACAGGACTATTCGATGGCTTAAAAAAAATTCATCCAGATTCTGTTCTTCTAGGCTTCATAGAGGGCGGCCAGGGTATCATCGACCAGGAATACATAGTCATTTCATCAGAGTTTCTCCACTCCTACCGCAATTCTGGCGGATTCAATATCATCAGCACTGGCAGAAAGTCTATCGTAACAGAAGAAAACAAACAAAAATGCCTCCAAACCGCGAAAGATCTAAATCTTGATGGCTTAGTAATTGTTGGCGGAGATGGATCCAATACCGCTACCGCAATACTGGCCAACTACTTCGCTTCCAATGGAGCAAAGACTACAGTCGTGGGTGTGCCAAAAACTATTGACGGAGATCTTTATGGTAAATTCCTAGAACTGCCTTTCGGATTTGATTCTGCTACAAAGTTCTATTCTAACCTTATCGGAAATATTTCCAGAGATGCTCTTTCCTGTCAGGCCCATTATCACTTTATTAAACTAATGGGAAGATCTGCTTCCCATATCGCCTTAGAGTGTGCTCTTCAAACACACCCTAACATGGTACTGATAGGAGAAGAAATCGCTGCCAAGAATCTTTCTTTAAAAGCTATTGTTTCTGAAATCTGTACGGTAATAGCAGAAAGGGCTTCTATAGGGAAATATTATGGTATCATCTTAATTCCTGAAGGCATTATAGAATTTATTCCCGAGATAAAGCTTCTTGTAGAAGAAATCAATAGCCACCCGCATTCTACGAACATCGAAAAAAAACTCTCAGCTAAATCCCAAAGATTACTCCAAAGCTTCCCTAAAAAGGTTCAAGATCAGCTACTTCACGATAGAGACGCTCATGGCAATGTATATGTTTCTAAAATCAGCGTCGATTCATTTTTGATTTACTTAGTGGAAAAGGAATTACGGGAAAACTTCACTAATGTTCCTTTCAATGCAGTTTCTCATTTCTTAGGATATGAAGGTCGTTGCTGCCTACCCTCAGCATTCGATAATGATTATGGATATTCCTTAGGTATAGGAGCCTCTGTTCTAGTTAAAAATAAAAATAATGGCTACTTGTCTTGCATCGACAACCTTACACAGCCTCCTGAACAAAGAAATTTTCGCGGCGTTCCCATTTCTAGCATGCTCACCTTCCTGCAAAATGCTAGCGGAGAAACTATCCCTATGATCAAAAAGCATCTAGTAGATATTTCCTCTCCAGCTTTCCTAAAACTTCAACTCTACCGAAAAATATGGAGCTTAGAGGATTCTTACAGATTTCCCGGCCCTATACAAATACAATACCCTCCGGAAACATCTTCCGACACTTTTTGCCCCTTTACTTTGTTAATCAATAAATTAGATGATAGTTATGCTGTAAAAAAACTTACTGCGAATCATCGATGTATTGAAATTCCAGATTAAAAACCTCGACTAATTATTTGTTAAAAACTACATTACAGGCGAATTAAAAGACGTTTAGAAGTAGGCTGAAGATATAATTTATGAGTCTTTCTACAACAGAAGAGTATGTGACAACAAAGCATGAGACAAGAACCCCTGTTTCTATAAACTCTATCAAAAATACTACCCTATTAGGCGTACTACACAAGCCTTTACGCACACATAACCCTCCTCTCGTTATCATCTTTCATGGCCTAGCCTCTCATAAATGCGGTCGAAAACGCTACTTAGTTCACCTGAGCTCTAAACTTACAAAACAAGGGTGCGCTTGTTTGCGCGTAGACTTACCCGGATCCGGAGATAGCGAGGGCTCTCTACCAGACTTTTCCCTTCAAGATTTTCAAAATGCATGCAGGGATATTATGGCCTTTGCTCTGTCCCTAGAAAATATCAACTCCTCCCAAATAGCTGTCTATGGATCTTCTTTAGGAGGGTCTTTAATCATTTCTATAGCTAAGGAATATCCTTTTTTGAAAGGCATAGTCCTTTGGGCTTCTGTTATGAAAGGATCTGTATGGTTACAAGACTCTCTCCATTTGCCCATCTTTCAAAAACTTTCAACAAAGGGCTCTCCAAAGTCTTTTATTTATGAAGGATACCCACTCTCCACAGACTTTCAAAAAGAATTTCTTCTCTTCGATGCTCTTTCTGATGCTATCAATGTCTCTCCAACTATTCCTTTCTTATACTTACAGTCAGAGAACGACCCTTTAATCTCTTCTACACATGGAGATCTTTTTGTTAATTTTTTCACTAATAAAGGGAACAAGACAAAGCGCATAATATATCCCAATACAGAGCATCACTTTACTGAAAGCCCTTACTATGAAACGATTCTTTCAGATATAACGGACTGGCTGGAGTATAATTTAAGCTCTACTATAGAAAAATCTACCCCTCGAAACTCATAACCTACGTTTATTTTTATAATGGAATTACTCTCTCTAAATAAGAGCTACTTTGAATTACAAAGACTGCGCTATCGACCCGAAGCTCTAACTTTTCTTGATACCATTCGTTCTTTTCATATCCTTCCAACAATAAATCCTTCTCACATATCTCCTGAAACCACAGAACAACTGAAGAAAGTTTTGCCCTTCCTGAGCTCTATTCCTACCGTCACCTTGGTCAAAGGAGAAAACACGCCTTCAGAACCCCTACGAATCGGAGTCCTCCTTTCTGGGGGACAAGCCCCAGGAGGTCATAATGTAGTTATTGGTTTATTCGAGGCTCTTAAAGTTTTTAATAAAAAAACTAAAGTCTTCGGCTTTATTAAAGGACCTTTAGGCCTTATCCAAGGTATATACAAGGAACTAGATATCGCTACCATATACAATTACTATAACACCGGCGGCTTCGATATGCTCTCTTCTAGTAGAGAAAAAATTCATACCGAAAGCCAAAAATCTTCAATACTTAAAACAGTAAAAAAATTAAAACTCGACGGACTCTTGATTATTGGCGGAGATAATTCTAATACTGATACCGCCATGCTAGCTGAATACTTTCTTTCCCATAACTGCAAGACTGTCGTTATCGGTGTGCCAAAAACTATTGACGGAGATTTAAAAAACCGTTGGATAGAAACTTCTCTTGGCTTTCACACCTCATGCTCAACATACTCAGAAATGATTGGCAATTTGGCTAAGGATACGCTGTCCATAAGAAAATATCATCACTTTATCCGCTTAATGGGTCAAACAGCTTCTTATACCACTCTAGAATGCTCTCTGAGGACTCTTCCTAATATTTCTCTGATCAGTGAGTCTCTGGCAGAAAAAGGGTTAACGCTAAAAGAAATCAGCTTCAAAATAGCGGAAACGTTGTGGAAGCGTTCCTTAGAAAATAAAAATTATTCTATAATCCTTATTCCTGAAGGGCTTATTCAACATCTAAAAGACACAAAGAGCTTACTCACAGAAATAAACTCTCTCATAGCTCAAGGCCATATCTATCCTGAAGCCATCATTAACCATCTTTCCCATCCTTCCAAGAAAACTTTCTTTACCTTACCAGAGGATATCCGATCACAACTGCTGCTTGCTAGGGATTCTTACGGGAATGTCAGAGTCTCAAAAATTGCTATGGAAGAATTACTCTCTATTTTGGTCAGAGAAGAACTAAAAAACTTTCCTGATTCTGTTCCCTTCCAAGCCGTAACACACTTTTTCGGATACGAGTCTAGAGCTGGGTTCCCTTCAAATTTCGATGCTAACTATGCCGTCACTTTGGGTATCTTTTCTGCTCTCTTCCTTGTTAGGGGACATACTGGTTATATGGTTACAGTCAAAGGCCTAGCCAGAGAATACTCCAAATGGGAAGGAGGTGGAGTTCCTCTCTTCAGTATGATGCATATGGAAGAGCGGAGCAACGAAAACGTTGCCGTTATTAAAACAGACAGCGTGAGCACTTCCAGCGCCGCTTATCTTGAACTTTCAAAAACAGAAGACATCAGAACAACCAAAGACTGCTACGCATTTCCCGGTCCCTTACAATTCTTTGGAAGCGAAGAGCTGTGCGATCAAAGACCCTTGACTTTATTAGCAGACCAACAATGTTAAGAGAATCCTAGGAGAAAAGATAAAGCAGTATAGCGGTAGTCGGACTTGAACCAACGACACGCAGATTATGATTCTGCTGCTCTAACCACCTGAGCTATACCGCCTCAAATCGAAAAATTAGCGGGAGGAGGATTCGAACCTCCGACCTTTGGGTTATGAGCCCAACGAGATGACCTCTACTCTATCCCGCGATAAGGGGGAAATTTTATGTTAACGCTTCATTTTTTAGCAATAGGAATGTAATCTTTTACTTCTTTCCAAGTGTATTCCAGCGCCCGACACTCATTTTCAAGAAAATTCCTTCCAGCAGACACACATGCATCCGTTTCCTGAGGATCTGATAAAATATGCATCATATCAGAAACTAAACTCTTTGTGTTACCCAATAAAATACCGCATCCATAGGAAAGAATTTTTTTCCCAATCTCTGATTGAGAGAAAATGTAAGGACCAAAAATCAATGGAACTTCTCTAAACAACGGCTCTAAAAGATTATGCCCCCCAATCTTTGGATCAAAAGTTCCTCCCACAAAAGCATAATCCGCAGCAGCATAAAGGTCTGCCAGACAGCCTATCTTATCAAAAATAATAGCATCTTTAGAGACAAATGTATCTTGCCGACTCCATACACCATACAATAGCTTGTTGCGCCTTAACTCTTCTTCCAGCTCTCTACTTCTCTCTACGTGCCTAGGAGCAAAAAGAACCTTAAGATGCGGGTGCGAGAGCTTAAGCTCAGAAAAAGCCTTTATCCACAACAACTCTTCTACTCGATGCGTTGAGCCCAAAACTAAAAGCTTCTCTCTCTTGGCTAACCCTAGGCGCTCTCTCCAAAAGCCACGAAGAAAATCATTATCTTTTTCCGAAACAAAGGCTGTTTTAATATTACCCGTTATTCGGATCTTCTCTTCAGGCACGCCAGCACTAGTGAAACGCTCTTTTTGCACCTCATCCTGTAAACAAAATAAATCTACCGGAGAAAAGCAATTTCTCGCTAACCCCTTCAGTGCCCGAAACCTTCTTTTTGACGTCTCAGACATACGCCCATTGATAACCATCACCTTAGCTCCAACTTCTTCTTTAGCTGCGTGTAAAAAGTTGTACCAACAATCTCCTTCAGACAAGATGATCAAAGAAGGACGCAATAAATTAACAACAGGGCGGATTATCCATCCCAGATCCAGAGGCAAGATAAAAGCCGTCAACCCTAAAGGAGAAAATAGCCTCTCTGCCTCAGAAACTCCCGCCTCCGTACATGCTGTAATCACAGCTCTCGATTTGGGGTATTCCTTGAACATACGATGAACCAGAGGAAGCAGCAAACGAACCTCCCCTACCGAAGCCCCATGAAACCAGATCAAAGGGACGTCCGAGGAAGCCGAATTTATCTCTGGCATTTTAAATCCAAAACGAACTCCCAACCCCTTCTTGTACTTGCCATAGACAAGCATTTTATAAAAAATCTTTGGAAGAGCGATCAAGAAGGCTAGAATAAGCGCAACGTCATAGGCTAAGCGAAATAATCGTTTCTTCATACAGCGAAACTTACGAGTTTTCCTGGAACTACTATCTCTTTTTTTATTTTTCCGCCATCTAAATACTTAGAAACGGCTTCCTTTGCTTTGGACAGCACTTCCGCCTGAGATTCTTCAGAAGAAACTTCTATCCGCCCACGCACTTTCCCGTTAACTTGGACTACATAAATAATATTTTCCAAAACTAAATATTTTTCTTCATAGACAGGCCATCCTGCTCGATCTATCCCTGGTTGATTACCAAAAAGAACCCATAACTCCTCAGAAATATGGGGAGCTAAAGGTGCTAATAATTTAAAAACTACTTCTAAAGATTCTTTTGGATACGTGGGCAGTTTAGAAAAAGCATTTAGAAATTCCATAAAATCCGATGGGATCGTATTCAACGACAAGGTCTCTATGTCTTCCGAAACTTTTTTAATAAGTTTATGAACCAAAATATTTGCTTCAAAACTAGCCTGTTGATCACAAACCTTGTCAGAAGTCGATAGCTCGTACAACCGATTTAAAAATCTCCTACACCCCGCAATACTCTGTGTGCACCATAATTTATTCTTATCTAAAGGACCAGAAAACATTGCATACATCCTCAACGCGTCTGCCCCAAATTCTGCGATTATTTCTTGAGGATCTATCCCATTCAGCTTTGACTTCGACATCTTCTCTTGACGCACCAATAGTTCTTCTCCTGATTTAGAGAAGAATTTACCATCTTTTTCCTCAACATCTTCTGGAGATACATATCCTTTCCCAGGCACTCGGTAAGATGTCGATAAAACCAATCCTTGGTTTACTAACTTTTTAAAAGGTTCTGGCGTAGATACTAATCCACAGTCATAGAAAACTTGATGCCAAAATCTAGCGTACAACAAATGTAGTACAGCATGCTCTGCTCCGCCGACATACAAATCAACTGGCATCCAATAACGTTCCTTATCCTCTCCCCAAGGAGCATTGGTATTGACAGCGTCACAAAAACGCAAATAATACCAACAAGAACCCGCCCATTGAGGCATGGTATTCGTTTCTCTGGCAGCCTTTTTTCCTGTTTTAGGATCTCGAATATTCACCCACCCAGAAACTCTGGCCAAAGGTCCTTTTCCAAGGCCATCAGGCTTGTAATCCTTAACTTCTGGGGGAATAACAGGAAGCTCATCGTCATCCAAGACCCTATATGTGCCGTCTTCAAAGTGGAGTATGGGAAAAGGCTCTCCCCAATAACGCTGACGAGAAAAAAGCCAATCTCTCAACTTATAGGACACTTTTGCCTTCCCTATGCCCCTATCCTCGATATACCTCACGACATAGCTAGAAGCTTCCGAAATAGGAAGATTATTTAAACGAAACTCTTCAAAATCACTGTTTATACAACGCTGAGAATCCGAACAGATGACAGATTTAATATCTAAATTAAAAGCTTCTGCAAATTCCCTATCTCTTTCGTCATGACCAGGCACTCCCATAACAGCGCCAAATCCATAGCCAACTATTACATAATCAGCAATCCATATAGGGATAACTTGCTTCGTAATTGGGTGTATAGCAAAGCTACCACTGAATACTCCTGTTTTGATTTTTCCCTCAGAAAGCCTGTCTCTCTCACTCTTTCTAGAAGCTTCATACAAATACTCCTCTACTGAAGATTTTGTTTCCTCCGTGATCAAAGAGGGAACTAAAGGGTGCTCGGGAGACACAACTAAAAAGGTGACACCTACCAGGGTTTCTGGTCTTGTTGTAAATACGGTAAGCACTTCATCTTTGCCTTCGATACCAAATTGTACTTCAGCTCCTTCAGATCTACCTATCCAACCTTTTTGCAATTGTTTAACACTTTCTGGCCAATCAAGGCTATCAAGCCCTTCCAACAGCTTATCTGCATAGGCTGTTATCTTCAGCACCCACTGTTTAAGCATTCGTCTTTCTACGGGATATCCACCCTCTACAGAAAGTCCGTTTTCCACCTCTTCATTGGAAAGAACTGTTCCCAATTCTGGGCAATAGTTAACGGCCATGTCTGCCATGTATGCCAAACCTTTCTCGTGAAGCACAGAAAACAGCTTTTGTGTCCATTTGAAATACTCAGGATCACTCGTAGCAAATTCCCTGTCTTCATCATAGGAGAAGCCCATAGCACTAAGTTGTTTTTTAAAATTGGCTATATTTTTCTTTGTTATTTCTCCTGGATGGGTGCCTGTTCGAATAGCATATTGCTCCGCAGGCAAACCAAAACTGTCCCATCCCATGGGGTGCATTACAGAAAACCCCTTAGCTCTTTTATAACGAGCAACAATATCCGTGGCAGTGTAACCGATCAAATGCCCCACATGCAAGCCGGCTCCTGAAGGATAAGGAAACATGTCTAAAACGTAATATTTTTCCTTAGAAGAGTCTTCAAAAGCTTTAAAAGCTTTTGAATCTTTCCAAAAGGTTTGCCACTTAAGCTCTATCATTGAGGGATCATAATGCATGATAAACCGTATACCTTACCATTTAGTCATTAGGAAATTAGCAAAAAAATTCTACCTTGAAAGTTTAGAAAAAACAAGAGAGTAAACGTCTGCACTGCATCTAAAACTCATCTTCCTAAAAATTTTTCCTCATCTATAAATAAAAACAGTTCTTCATAAGATACTGTTAACTAGATAGAAACAAAAACATTTAACAAAAAATCATCCAAAAATAAAATCTTGCCACTAAATTTTTAATTTTACAAACACGCCTCTAAAAAACTTCACAAAAGCTTACGACAGTGGTATCATTCTCGCAAACCTCAAGCATTTAATAACTTAATTCAGGTCGACCATGATGTTTTCTAGCTGGCTCTCTCTACTAATCTCAGCTTTAATAGTAGTGCCTAGCTTCACGTTTGGAGAATCCCGCGCCAGCCTCCCAGGAGTACCTGCCGACCTTATCACAATAAATCCCCTTCCAGAAGAAGTCGCTCATTACGAAAAACGATACCCCTTCTCCTTAGAGAGCGGCCAAAAGACTTTGATAGGAGTGTATCACAAACCCCTAACAACACCACCGCCCGCGGGGTTCCCTGCGGTTATCTTGTTTCATGGTTTTCGTGGATCAAAAATTGGACACGGCAGCTCCTACATTCGTGTAGCCACAAGCTTATCTAAACGAGGTATTGCCGTGTTTAGGGTGGATCTTGCTGGCTGCGGAGACAGCGAGGGTCTTCCAGAAGCTGTCCCTCTGACGGAATACATGCAAAATTGTGAGGATATCGTAAATAAAATAGCCGAACATCCAGACATTGATATTAACCGAATGGGGCTTGCAGGCTTTTCTTACGGATGCCATCTAGCATTAGCAATCGCAAAAAAATACGACCAAAAGCTAATTAACGTAAAAGCTATCTCTATATGGGCTCCCATAGCAGATGGCACACTACTATTCAAAGAACTACTAGACAAAGTAAGAGTCGATAACCCAGGAAATAGTAACAACAATAACCTTGATCAATTAGTGTCCCTTTGCAAAGAGTTCGGGTTCCTCTCTTTTCCTCTTATTCTTATGGAGGGAGACATAGGCATTCTATGCTCTATCCATGATTATATCTTAATCAATCACCTGAAACCCTCGACCAAAATACTACATCTTCAAGGAGAGAAAGATCTAATTATATCCGATCAACAAAGGAGGATATTTATATATGGCTCTCCCAAGAATGTTTCTTTTGTTCATTTCCCCGAAACGGGACACGGCTTTGGCGGCTCTCCTCATGAAAAGGCCATTACTGAAACGATAGCCTCTCACTTTGAAGAATCCTTGTAAAATCTTTGTTCCTCTGTTGAATTTTAACTCGCTCCCAAATTCT
Organism: Chlamydiifrater phoenicopteri; assembly: GCF_902807005.1. Lineage (NCBI taxonomy): Bacteria > Pseudomonadati > Chlamydiota > Chlamydiia > Chlamydiales > Chlamydiaceae > Chlamydiifrater > Chlamydiifrater phoenicopteri. Next base: position 252,108 of record NZ_LR777658.1, on the reverse strand, counting down.
AACTTCTAAAAAGTAGCTCCACATAATAAAAGAAGCTTGCTTCTTCATCCAAACTTACTCTATACTCCGTCCTATGAAACACTTCATAAGATGAGTTCCTTACGTCATGACTGAAGTATTGATCATCGGAGCTAACCCGACAGGTTTAATTCTAGCTTCCCACTTAGTTTCCAGAGGATTTTCGGTGAGAGTCATTGACCACCGCGAAGACTCGGAAGGTCCCATAGGTAGTTCTGAGGTTTCAGATATACCCGTTATCCTTTCTTGCTCCTCCCTGGAGCTCCTATCAGGAATGGATCTTCTTGAAAACTTTGCTCTGCATGGGCATAAACTATTGGGCGCCCAGTATAACTGGAACCAAAAAACCATTGCTTTCAAATTTAATTTGCCCTCCCAATCTGCCACCCCCTACTCTTTGTCAACAACCTATAAAACTTTAGAAAAATTTTTAATTGCTAAATTTATAAAACTCGGTGGTGTTATTGATTGGAACATGCGCCCCGTAACACTTGTCGATAACAATATTTTTATTGAAAAGATTTCTACCTCCAGCAACTTTGAAAATAGGGAAATTCTTTCCCCTAAATGGATACTAGCTTGCGAAGCCGACGACAATCGGAGTGTCAGAGAACTTGTAAAAGCCGGCGGAAAATTTCGAAAAACTACTCGGGAAAATTGTACTGTCCTTTGTAAAGAAAGTGACCATTTAAGCGATGATTATGTGCATGTCCTCCCTGCTAATGGGAGCTTCCTGAACTTCGCTTTCTATAACCCTCAATTAGAAAGTCGAGTTCTTTGGTTGTCCGGAATGTCTACCCCCCCGCCCAAGCTATGCAGGAAAATATTATTCACTAATAACTTAGTTGTCCAATCAGAAGGGTCCTCTACGAAAACAACCCATTTTTCTCTTCCAGAGCATCATCATAACATCCTGTTCGTAGGGAACTCATCTAATAATTTCTCCTTGTCATATCTCTGCGGCATCAACAGCAATATCCACGCCGCTTGCAACCTAGCCTGGAAGCTCCACCTGGTTCTTTGCAAAGAATCTCCCCAAACCCTGCTGACCTCAAAAGAAGTCAAGGAAAGCTGCATGTTCCCTGTTGTTGGCAAATACATGCAGAAGAAATCTCACAGAATCCCTTTTTACGGCTCCCTTTCTTCAACCGTTGTTTATTGGTTTTTAAAAAGTTACTCTAAAGTATCGTCAAGTAATAAAGACTACTATCAACCCCATCAAGCCCTTCGGTACACAAACAGCGCCATTATCAAGAACTCGAACAAAGAAAAAAATACTTCTGAGTTACGACCAGGAAGTAGGGCCATTGACGTAAAAATGCCTGACGGATCCTTTCTTCTAGACCCTATTAAAGGTTCCAAACACTTGTTAATCTTCTTTAAAGACAGACCCGAGCTAACAAAAGCCATTAAGGAAGAGTACGGCGATTGGATAGAAGTCTCCGTTGCTAAAGACCCTAAAGTCTTCTCCGCATACAATGCTTCAGCGGAAACATTGTTTGTTGTTCGCCCCGACCGCTACATAGGATACTGTACCCACTCTTTTAAACTTCAAGAGCTAATATCTTATCTTCTACGTATCTTCGTAAAGTCACCCGTTTAAAAAGCGGAAGGAGTTAAAAACCCTTTGCAGAACCCCGCTGCGTTCTACAGCAAACTTTGCTGCGCCTTTAAATTGTTTATCAAGCCTCTTAATTCATCCAAGGAGTTCTCGCAGGCTGTCCTCTCGTTTTTCAGCTCCGAAAATTCTTTAGATTTTTCAGAAACAATAGCTTTAACGAAACAGCTTTTTTCTTCTAATAAACTATACTCCTGAATCTTTTGTTTTACTAAAAGAGACCTAGCCTTATTGAAGGACAATTCTTCTTTCAAGAGGTATACCGGGGTTTCAGACAATTTTTTAATAATGTTCCTTAAAAGCCCTTCCTGGTTATAGGATGGATTTTGTAAGCTTTTCTCGACATAAGCACATAACTCCCTTAGCGCCTTACATTCCTTGCGGAACTTTACATGTTCTTTGTATACCAGCCGGCCTATCCGCTTTTTCGCAAAGCTTGCTGCAGCCCCTATCTCCGTTTTATTCTTAGCTACAACATCTCTTTGAAGAGCATTAAGCCCTACAAAGACCTCTCTAACTTGACCTACCGTATTAACTTTTGTTGTAGCAAATCTTAATCCAGACACCGTAGAAAATTTTTTCTCAAAGGCCTTCATAACCGATAGCACTCCTGAAGATGTCCTTGCTACAGCAACCTTATCCAATGAATCTCTATCTTCAACAAATAATTCTGCTAAGGTTTTACCCTGAGCAACCCCTTCAGAATTCAATAAGGCCTCAATAGCTCGAATAACCTCATTAATTTTTTCTTTTCCTTTATTAAACACGACCTTAACTACAGGAGCCAGTTGCTCACAGCCACCACGTCTAATCTTGCTCAAAGAAGTAGCCAAACCTCCTCCAACCTCTACAGAGGCTCCTCGTGAGGGCTCGAAACCATTCGAACCACAAAGAATCGCTAATGAATTCAAGACATCATTGATAGTGTTCTTTTCCATTGCCATGAACACTTCTCTATCAAAAGCTTCTATGGCCTCTCCTTTCTCTTCTTGATTTTCTTTAAGACACTGGCTAGCTAAATCAATGATCGATTTTGAATGTCCTGTAGTTAAAATCCGAGTAGAGGACTCCTCCATAGTTTCGGCTGCTACAGCCATTTCTATACTAGAAGTCAAATGTTTAATAAGAGAGTCGTAAAAATTATTCTCACGAATATTTTGACTGTGCTGAATTTTTCCTTGAGCTACACGACTACTAAGAGAGGTTGAAAAAGCTCGCTCATTCTCTATCTTCTGCAAGAGATTTTGCACCCTATTCAATCTCCCGACTATAGCATCTTCGTTAGCCAAAAGTTCCTTTTCTCTTTGCTGTATTGCCTGTCTGTCCTGCCATGAAATGTCAAAAGAAGGATCTTTAGTTTTAGTTGTAGGAACAGACTCCGTGTGGAACCGTTTTTTCATGTTCTTATCTAGTTCTCTCTTCCAAGAGGTCAACTGCTTTATGGCATCACTCTTAGTAGCAAAAGAATCTTTGGCTTCCTCGCCCGTCGTTACATTTTCCAATTCCTTGACTATTTCCTGAGCCCAAGTTCTACTACAGCCATCTAAACCCAAGGTTCGTTGTAACTCTGCAAGTCTTGTTACGTTTTTGTTTCCAAAATCAGATTCTGTAACACAATCTTGAACAGATAATTTCAATGCTACCTGCTCCGTTACCATGGCTTTGGTTTTTCTTTCTATGACCTTGTCAAAGACATGATTGATACCGATAAAGACTGCTCCCACCCCAACAAAAAGAAGGGGTAGCCACCACAACTGTACGTTCAATAAGAATATAGCGGCTATAAACATACATAACGAGAGCACGGTTGTCGTAATAGACTTTGATAAATTCCACGTTCTGAGAGATTTTTTTGCTTGGGCAGCAAGATTTTCCAATCCCTCGATCAACTTATTGCGAATCTTTTTAACTTCTTTAACAGATCTTGATAAGCTCTTCTCATCAGTTTCTCTTAAACCTCTTGATTGCCCTGGGTCAGAAAGAAGCTGATCAGCACTAAGTTCTTCTACAGAAGAAGATAACGCCTTCAAGACAGACTGCACCATAGACGTCGAATTTTGAACTTCGCCTAAAGACTCTAAAAATCTATCAGCTTTGGAAAAAGCTTTCTCTGCTACAACTTCATTCTCGACAAAAGCTTCTTCGAAATCCATCATACATTGATGGGTATTATTCAATTTCTGTAAATATTCCTGAAGAAGCTCTTTTACAGGTTGCTGGCACTCTTTAGCCAAAGCAGCCTGTTCTGTCTCTTTTACTTTCTGAATCTCTTCAGCTATACGAGCACTTCTCTCAGATAAAGTAGAGTCTTTTTCGAAAAGAAGCTTTCTAAAAGAAATAGCCTTGCCATCACAACCTTTCCCGACCTCTTCAACGCAGGAAGAAATCTTTGATAAAACGGCATGAATACTTTGATGAAATTCTCCATACTTCAACACAATATCTCGAAGCTCCCTAGGAGAAACTAAAATAGATTCTGCTAAAATACCCTGAGAAGAACCTATCTGACTCAATTTATTTGAAAGCTCCTTCAAACTATTTAAAGTATCTTCTTTTGAGCTTTCATTAGAAGAGCTTGCAGCCATTGCCACCAGCTGCATCAGCTTATCTTGAGACTCCTTAAGGAATAATCTAGATAACTGAGTCTCCTTAAAAACTCCAAAACTTGTTTCTAAAGTCTCTAATTCTCCTTCTAGCTCTACCAATTGCTTGTTAAGAGCTTCTTTTTCTTTCATGACAACTTCTGAAGAATTCGCTCCAGAAACACCCCAGTAACTATCACCCAAACGTCTCTTTGCTGCAGATAATAACAGTCTACAAGAAAACAACTTCCTCTCAGGAGTTGCCGAAACAGCCTTATTAATCTCAGAAGAAATAGCAGAACACCCTCGAACTCCCATACGAACCTTGTTTAAGAAAGATTCATTTCCAAGTTCCGAGAGCTTTGCTACGAGATCACATTGCGTCTTTCGTAAAATTTTCTGATTTTTTTCTAATTTTTCCAAATTACTAACAAAAGACTGCCCTTGAGGCAGTTCCGTAACTCCTTCTTGGATCCTAGAAAGAAGCTTTTGGAGACTTTTGATAACTTCTTGATCCTTTGGTGTATTAAGACTCTCTTTGAATGCGTTTGCACATTCTTTCAGCTCTTTTAAAAACCCTGAAATCAAAGAAACTTCTTTCGGATCTTCCGACTCCTCCTTAGGGCTCTCTACTTCAACAGATTTAGACGAATCTTCCGACTCCCCTCTAAGATTCTCTACTTCAACAGATTTAGACGAATCTTCCGACTCCCCTCTAAGATTCTCTACTTCGACAAATTTAGAAAGATCTTTTAGCCCCCTATATAGGCTCTCTAATTTAGAAAGAATGCTACCAAAAACTGTCCGATATTTTTGAGAAGACTTGCCTTCAGAAAGTAATTTCTGAACCTCCTGCACTTTTTGATAAACCTGCGAACAAAGTTTTTCAAAAGGACTACTAGACTCAATAGTTTTTTGAATATTACTTATAGTTTCCTCTTGCTGTATGACGGCTTCATTTAAGCCTTCTAAAGAATGTATTCGCCCCAAAATGTCTAATAATAACAAGTTTGAACTATCTCTAAACTGTTTGACGGCAGGGGGAAGAGGAGAAAATTCTTTCAGTACACTCTGATCAAAAAAAACATTATCGTATCGATTAAAATCCTCCTGCACAGAGGAAATAACCTGAGCTCCATATTTGAGTAAGGATTGAACCCTATCCAATTTCTCTGCAAAATCTTTCGGAGGAATCATAATATGCTGAACTCCTCCAGCCATAAGCGCACTTAAAGAAACTGAATCTAGAGTCTCCGCTTCACACTCACCTTTAACTAACTTATTGTTGATATCTGAAACCACTCTCGAAAACTCTTGCCAAGAGGCTACCCTACTGCCTTCCTCCTCTAACAATAAGTCCTGCATCTGGTAACGCTGTGCAAATGTTTCTCCCTGTAGATCTAGGGCATTTAGAGTCGAACAACTATCTTGCGAATCTGAATCTTTTACCCCATAAAGAAGCTCATTCTTGATTTTTTCTAAACGCCTTTGAAAATTAGACTTCAGTCCAGAAAATAACTCTTCTTTTTTGATATCAAATTTCTTGATAAGGGGCTTTTTCACTCCCTCACTTAAAAGCTTCTGGCGATAAGCTACTAAAAACTCACGACGACGTAATATCTCTTGCCGCTTACTAGAAATTTTTCCGCTCGTATAACCAAGCACTAAAGAGAGTCCCAACGAAACCACTATAGGAAGCCATAAAGGCACCCCAAACATCATGCTTATGGGAATAATGAAGAATATTGCTGTCCCAACGATAATAGAAACCACCCAGGCAACCTTGAGAAGCTTTAGCCTCTTAAGATCCGTTTTTTCTGCTGCTTCCAGCTCCGACTCTATGGCTTCGAGCGCCATAGAACGAACCTCCATTTCAGATCGCAGCCCTACAGCCGCTGCTTTTTCAACACCCGTTGAGGTAGTAATTCCCGGAGTTGTGGAAGAAATACTTTTCATATGCCTTACAAAAAATAAAAACCATAAGAACTTTAAAGAGAATATTATACACCAATAAAGTATTAAAAACTATTCTATAAACATTAAAAATTCTTAATAAAAAGAAATCTTTATAAATAAAACTAAGACTAAAGCGCAGACTTGAATTCCTTCTCGTCAAGAATGGTTACCCCTAGCTCCAGAGCCTTCTTGTACTTTGAACCAGGAGAACTGCCGACAACCAAGTAATCTGTAGAAGACGAAACAGATGAGGATACTTTACCCCCTCTAGAGAGAACAGCTTTCTCTGCTTCTCGCCTAGAAAGCCCCTCTAATCCCCCCGTAATAACAACCGTCTTATTGTAAAAAATAGACGCTTCCTGATCCTCAGAAAAATGCTCATAGGGCTCTACTACTACACCTAATGAACACAACTCTTCAATTTCTTGAAGATTTTCTGAGTTAGAAATAAAACAAATCACAGAATCTGCAACCTTCTCACCTATGCCCTCAATGAATATTAGCTCTTCTTTAGTCGCCTTTAGAAAAGCTTCCAACGTCGTATATCGAGAGGCTAAAAGTTCTGCGGTTCCAGAACCAACTAAAGGGATTCCCAAAGAAAATATGAACCGACTCAGAGAGATATGTTTAGAGCTCTCTATAGCCTGTAAAATGTTTTTTACAGACTTATCCTTAAACCCCGGGACCTTCCTTAATGCAGACTCATCTAAACGAAAAATATCAGATCGACAAGAGACCAACCCCATATCAAATAATTTAGAAACAATCTTCGGCCCCACATTATCAATATCAAAAGCCGGCTTGCTGATGAAAAAATGTAATTTACCTACCTCACTAGCAGAACAAAAAGGATTAACACAACGAATAAGAACCTCCCCTGAACGTCTCTCTATTTCTGAGTGACAAACGGGACATACATTGGGCATACTCCACGGCTTACTTTCAGGCGATCTTTTCGCTAAACAAACTTCGACCACCTTAGGAATAATGTCCCCACCCTTTTCTATAAGCACACTATCCCCAATACGAATATCTTTCCTCCTGATCTCTTCTTCATTATGAAGCGTGGCTCGAGAAACCACACTTCCGGAAAGTAACACGGGCTCCAACAACGCTACAGGAGTTAATACCCCTGTCCTTCCCACTTGAACCACAATATCCTTCACAAAAGTCTCCGCTTGCTCAGGAGCAAATTTATATGCTACAGCCCATCGATAATGTTTTCCTGTAGCCCCAAGAAGATCCCTAGCTTCAATATTGTTAACTTTTATCACCACCCCATCGATTTCCATAGGCAGATCTCCCCGCTCCTGCTCTATACACTGAATATAATCCCTAACCGCTTCAAAGGTTGTACACTTAATAGGCCTACTATCAACGGGGAACCCCATCTGGGAACATAACTCCAACATCTCGTGATGTGACATCAACTTTTCACAAGAGTCTCCCAAAAACATCCCATACATCGAAATATGTAAGTTCCTCCTACCGACTTCCTCTGAGGACAACAACTTCAATGTACCACCAGCTGTATTCCTAGGATTTGCAAACAGGGCCTTTCCCTCCTTGGCTTGCAGCCTATTAATTTCTTCAAAAGCCGCTTTGGGTAGGTACACCTCTCCCCGAATATCAAAACTAGGAAACCGGAGAGCATATTCTGTTGTAATTTGCAACGGTAGCGTTTTTATAGTTCGAATATTTGTCGTGATATCTTCTCCTACTTTACCGTCTCCCCGACTAAGAGCTTGCTTGAATTCTCCGTTCTCATACCGTAAAGAAACTGCTATACCGTCAATTTTCAGCTCAGCTACATATTCAGGAGAAAAACCTAGAGACTTTTCCACTCTATCAAAAAAATCACCTAACTCGCTTATCGAGTAGACATTAGCTATCGACAACATCGAAACTTGATGCGAGGCGACAGAAACACCCTTACGGACATTATCTCCCAATTTCTCTGTAGGAGACCACGGTACTTTCCACTCCGGATGCTCTTGTTCTATACTCTCCAACCGTTTCAGTAAAAGGTCGTATTCATAATCTGAAATACTTGGCTCGTTGAGGACGTAATACTTATGGTCATGCTCTTTTACTAGCCTGCACAAATCTAGATACGATTGCTCATCCACAAGAACACCTGTCATTACCTAACGAACATCCTTAGCACAACGAAATCCATATGTGCCATTAACCGTTCCTGGGTTATTTCTGTGTCGATGAGAAACCCTTAAATCTTCTTTCAAACTTTTCCAACACCCCCCCCGAAGCACTCTGTACACTCCTTGCACCGGTCCTTTAGGCGAATATGGCTCTTGAGCTGAGTGTTCATAATAATCATATCCATACCAATCAGAACACCATTCATAAACATTCCCTGCCATATCATATAGCCCTAAAGGGTTCGCTGGATAACTCTTCACCGCAGTAGTATCTGAGCTGAAAAAGTTTGCTAACGTCTTGTCTAATTCATTCCCACTAGGGTAACTTACTGCCAAGCCGGCCGAGGCCGCAACCTCCCATTCAGCTTCTGTCGGAAGTCGTTTGCCTACCCACTCTGAATAGCTATAGGCCCCATACCACGTCACCCCTACAACGGGATGCAAAGAATAACCCGGCTCAACAATGAGCTTACCTGCAGCTCTACGAATCCTAGACTCCTTAAATCGAATAAAATCATTATAATTTTTATCTTTGTCATTCCCACAGTGTTCTAAAAATAAAATGAACTGCTCATTGGTAACAGGATGAATATCCATAAAAAAAGCGTCCAAAATAACTTTATGGATAGGTTGCTCATCTCTATTACCATTCATAGAACCTCTAGAAAATTCTCCCCCCTCTATAAGGACCATTTCTGTAAGCAAGGGTTCAATTTCAACACTCACTCGCCCTTTCTCTTTATACTGACTAACAATAGGCTCTCGAGAAAGTATCGCTTGCAATATACCCGAGTAACCTTCCGTCCCCTCATCACAAGAATTTTCTTGTCCATACGAAGTATCCATAGCCTCGTCAATTGATTGAGCTTCAACTAAAACAAATTCTGGCTTAACTACTTCATCAATAACTTCTCTTGGCAAAGCAACACTTTCAGCAAGCTCTTCTTTAACAAAACCCGAAACCTTGCTCTCTACTACTTCCTCTGCAATATCTTTAACTTCAACCGCCCCACTATCTCCAGTAGCCATATTTATAGAATGAGCCTCAGGAGATTTTTTAACTATCAGTGAAGACAGCGAGTTTACATCCAAAGATTCTTCTGAAAAAGAAATCTCAAAAACTCTCTTCCAGTCATACAAGTAACTTTTTTGTGATGAAAATATTGCAAACCTTCCTAAAGGAAGCTTTTGTGATAATAAAAAGTACGCTAACGCCCCAAAAGCGTACACATCCTCTTCCCTGTCACTTCTCAACCCATATTCGGGAGAACGAAAAGCCATATCATTTGCTATTGAAAGGTATAGATCCCTGGCCGTAGACCTCTGAAAATCACAGGCAAATAAAGCTTTCGGCAGATATTCTCTTAATAACTCTCCAAAACCGAAATCCTGAACCACTATACGGAACTTTTCTCCAGACTTCTTTAATAAAATCTTATCTGGATGCAGCTCTCCATGTCCCACGCCTCTTTCATAGGCGTAATCCAAAATTTCCGCAACGCCCTCCAGAATGGACACAACCTCACTCTCCTTAATAGCAGAACGACTGCCTAAGACATACTGAGTAAGAGAAACAAAAGCATTGCCGTCCTCCTCGAAAGAGTTAACAAGAAAATAATTGCCTTCAAAAGACGATACATTCTCTATCCTGGCAATTCCAGGATGATCCAAAGTCGTTAATCGAACAACTAGCTCCTGAAATCTTCCTAAGAAAGACTCCTGGTCTAACAAACTTTTATCTAAAACTCTCAAATGATATTTCTTTTTAATGAATCTATGTTCCGCTAAAAAACTTTCGCTCCATAAATCCTTCCCAAGACGCTTGATAATTCTATAATCTCCAAGAAACTCTCCTTGAAAACTACTAACTTCTACCATTAGACAAGCTCCTCAATCTCTCAAAAAATACCAGCCAGATGTCCACGTTAATATATTAGGCATCTCGGAAGATTGCAAGCTTATCGTAGCTAGAAAAAAAAAAGGCTTTTTAAAGACCTCATAAAGTCTTTAAAAAGCCCGAGTCATAAGCAACTATTCACTTACTAAATTAGTCTACTTGACTAAATTTACTATCCTCTTCTTCAGAATCTTCTCCGTCGCCGCCTGTGATCGTGACATCACTATCTCCACCTTCGACAACACTGGTTGATCCTTCTTCTGCAGTAGACTCTCCTACTCCACTGGATATTTCAGTAGTTGTTGTTGAGCTGAGGCCTGGGAGGTAGCCTTTCCACGAACTCCACCTCGATTGAGTTTGTGGTGGAGTCGATGGAACTCCTCCCTCTGCAGCAGCTCGTTGACCTGCTTCTTCCTCTTCCTTCAATCTTTTGGCTTCTGCTTCTTCTGCCTTCTTAGCCTCTTCAGCTTTTTTCGCAGCTTCGGCTTCCTCTAACTTCTTAGCCTCTTCAGCTTTTTTCGCAGCTTCGGCTTCCTCTAACTTCTTAGCCTCTTCAGCTTTTTTCGCAGCTTCGGCTTCCTCTAACTTCTTAGCCTCTTCAGCTTTTTTCGCAGCTTCGGCTTCCTCTAACTTCTTAGCCTCTTCAGCTTTTTTCGCAGCTTCGGCTTCCTCTAACTTCTTAGCTTCTTCAGCTTTTTTTGCAGCTTCGGCTTCCTCTAACTTCTTAGCCTCTTCAGCTTTTTTCGCAGCTTCGGCTTCCTCTAACTTCTTAGCCTCTTCAGCTGCCCTTCTTGCTTCCTCTGCTTCTTCCGCCTTCTTGGCCTCTTCAGCTGCCCTTCTTGCTTCCTCTGCTTCTTCCGCCTTCTTGGCCTCTTCAGCTGCCCTTCTTGCTTCCTCTGCTTCTTCCGCCTTCTTGGCCTCTTCAGCTGCCCTTCTTGCTTCCTCTGCTTCTTCCGCCTTCTTGGCCTCTTCAGCTGCCCTTCTTGCTTCCTCTGCTTCTTCCGCCTTCTTGGCCTCTTCAGCTGCCTTCTCAGCTTCTTCAGCTTCGGCATCTTCAGCACCAGCTGCAGCTTCAGATCCCTCAGCCTCTTCAACAGGTTTTTTCATCTCTTTGACTAAAACAGAGCCAAAGGCCCAGTCACTAAAAGACCCCCTTTTCGGTAATTCTTTTCTCACTTCCAAAGCTTCTTCAGCTAACTCAGCAGTACAAGAAGTGCACAGCTTAATTAAGGAGACAACAGCCACAGCAACAAAAGCTGCTCCCATAATGACTAAACCAGCCCCTGCAGCCGAAGAAACAATGGCGCCACTAAACAACATGCTTGCTCCAACCCCAGCCAAAAGAGCTCCCGCTACAGCAACCAAAACAGCAGCAACACTTTTCGCTTTGGCTAGTTTTTCCGTGTTCATGAGAGCTTTTGCTGTGCTAACAAACACATCGCCCAACTTAGCTGAGCACTCGCCCCACTTTCCAGAACATGAAATATTTACGTTGTTACTAGTTTCAACTGACATAATTTCCTCTTTTTCAAAAATCAAAATCTTTCAAACAAAGGCTAGTTTTCCCAAAAGCTGGGAAACAGTCTTATTTTTTACCACCATCCAGGCAGTTACACACCTTCGACCCAGACATTTTTACAATCCATATGGTAGAAATGGTCAAAAGAGCTATCCCTAGAATTATACAAATTGCCCCAGCAACTGCGGGAGCTCCTCCTGCAATAGCTCCATAGAAACAAGCCACCCCAGAAAGGAGAGAAATAACCCCTAAGAGAAGAGTTGCACCGACAACGGCTGCCCTAACCTTATCTACGGAAGTCTTAGCTTCCATCTTGGTCACATACTTAAAACTAACATCCTTACATCCTAATCGGGACATCACGTCCTTACAGGAAAGCTTCATAAAAAACCCTCCAAAAAAAAAGCTTAGCGGAGCATTCTAGTACAAACGGATTTATATGAAAATATTTTCTATAACACTGTAAACCAAAAGACTAGACAAAACCCTCCGAGAAAACTTTCTTGATCAGAAAAGAGAAAACAAGAGTACAGAGACCTTTAAGAAAAAGGTAGAAAGAAACGAAAAGCCTCAGAAGCATACGATGCGACGAGGCTTTTTCAAAAAACTAATTAAAAGCTAGCTTTAGGCTGCTTTTTGAGTGTTTACTTCATCCGCTCCAGACGCGCCTTGACTAGCGGCATCGTCTCCACCTTGAGTTGGAGACTCTTCTGGCTTACTTTCTACAGGACTAGCCGCATCCCCCTTACTTCTGAAAGCTTGATAAAGTTTAACTAACATCAAAACAGAAACAGAAACAAGGGCAACTCCAACTACAACCAAAGCTGCTCCAACAGAAGCAGAAAAGAAGGCTGCGCCCGCCCCCAAACTAGCGGCAGCTAAAGCAAAAAACGCTGCTACTGCAGAGACTATAGCCAAGACGGCGTACTTAACCTTCGATGTTTCATTCCCCTTTACCAATCCTCTAGCAGCTCTCCCTAAGGAAGCTGAAAACTCCCCCCAATTCCCTGAACAAGAACAACTCCCTTTAGTACCTTCAAGTGTCATAGAATCCTCTCTTTCTTTTATATTCTCTAAAACAGCAAAACATCCCTCTTCGACAGAAAACACTTCCTCTAATCGACCAACCAGAGAAACTAGTCTAGCTTCTAAGGAGTTATTAACACTAGAAGCCAAGACGAAACGGCCAATAGGAACAGTTCTGCAAAACGAGCTTCTCGAGAAAGAGTTTCCAACTCAGAAAAATCTAAAGTCCACCACCTCGAAAACAAAGAACTTTCGCCTACTCCTTCAAAGACATCTTCCTTGACAGCCTAGAAAGCGAAAAAACCTGCGGAGAGGCCTTAAAACTCCATTCTAGAAAAACTTTGCGGGGCATTCTAAATGAAAAAGGGTTTATATAAAAATATTTTCTATAACATTTTAGTAAAAAGGGAAGAGATGCTTCTCTTGCATCTCTCAACAGAAAATAGAATTTTTCAACGAATAGTTTTTTCTGTTTGCGCAGACGACTCTGAAGACCCCTAGCCCCCTAGAACCTGTAGGGCTCTCCGCCGTATTGATTCCCTCGGAAATTTTGAGCAAAAGATCGCGGAGCAACAACATAGATCCTGAACACTTCTATCCTTGAACGTGGATGATATCCGGAGATTCATTCCGAATTAAAAATCGAATAGTAATAGTAGTTCCTTTGTCACTAATACCTCTTTCACTATAGTCCGATGCTTCCAACACCCTTTCTTCTCTAGGTTTAGCTCCCTCACTCTTATATTTAGAAGCCTGGCAGTGTCTAACCAAAATTACGACAGAAACAGATACTAACGCAACCCCTAATACAATTAAAGCGGCTCCAATAAAAGCTGAAAAGATTGTCCCGCCAGAAACTGAAAGAAATGCACCAAAAGAACCTAGGCCAGCAGCCGCTAGAGTATAAACCGCAGCAGCCGCAGAGGCTATTGCTAAAGCAGCGAGCTTAACTTTTGATATTCTTTCCTCTCTTACTGAGTCTTTAACCGCACTTCTCTCAAAGACTGAGACTTTTCCTAATTTTCCTGGAATACCCCCAACTATCATACAATCCCTCCCTTCTTTTAAAATCTTCTGAACAAAACTTTCCATTACTGACCATAACAAGCCACCTCTTTCAATCGATGACCAGAAGAGCCAAGGTGAAATAGAGTAAAAACGGATCTACAAAACTAGTTTTTTACAAAAGAGCTCCCGCTCCTACTTCTATTCTTAAAAGATGAGCTCCTTGAGGATGACTAAACAAAAAAAGACCAGCAGGAAAGCTTTAAAGTTCTCTTCTAAAGAACTTCAATAGGGATGTTAAATAAAATTTAATTTACATCAAAACAAATTCTATAACATTCTGATACTAAGTCGCCAAGAAAAGGCCCGCCTCTCTTAAAATTCATCTTTGAACAACTAGTGCAGCAACAAAGTCTTAAGGAGAAACTTTCTCGTGAGTAGTCTTTTCTATTTGAGCGAACTCTTCTGAAGAAGTTTTTATTTCCTCTCCAGAAAGCGACTCTAACTCATCTGAACTTTCCGCATATTCTACCGAAGCGCTAATTTCTCCAGAACTACTTGAACAAGAATTTAGATAGCGATAATGGCAAACATCTCCAGAATCAGAGATAAACCGCAGACGACGACTTGGAGAACTATCTGCATCGGAGCTTGAACGATGATGATCTAAAACGCTGCTTATATCAGAACTTGAATGGTAATGCCCGTGGAGACCACTTCGAGATCTCAAAACTGCTAATCTTTCTGGAAGAAGATTTTCTCGATTACTTATATCAGAACTTGAGTGGTAATGCCCATGGAGACCGCTTCGAGATCTCAAAACTGCTAATCTTTCTGGAAGAAGACTTTCCCGATTACTTATATCAGAACTTGAATGGTAATACCCATGGAGACCACTTCGAGATCTCAAAACTGCTAATCTTCCTGGGAGAAGACCTTCTCGATTACTTATATCAGAACTTAAGTTGTAACGTCCTTGCAAACCATTTCGAGTTTTCAGAGCCATTAATCTTTCTGGAAGAAGATAACAATCCCTATCTGATGCGTTAGAAGTTAAATAATATTTGTAACTTCGAGGAGCTTTCTGATAACTTAAAGTCATTAATTTTTCTGGATGCTGACGATTATCGCGTCCTCCCTTGTCAGAGACTGTAAGACGTTTATGTCGGTTAAGGAAATCACTCTGGGAGTTTACAGTCATTAATCCTTTTTGAATCTGGCCATAATCTCGGCCTCTTTGTGTTGTCGATGTGAATTGATTAATAGCTCTTCTAGTCGTTTTTTTCTTCTTTTTGCACATTCCTCTAGTCACACCTATGTTAGAATCTTTTACATTCCAAAAAACATCGCCATCAGAAATGTCGTGCTCTAAACCTTCTGGCTTATATCGATTTTCATGAAGACAACAACCTCTTACCACTACCACAATAACAACCAGAGCCAAAATAGCTCCCATTACAGACAAAGCAATAATAGTTGCTGAAGATGAAGTCATTATTCCAAACAATAACTCTGGACCAAAATGAGCTAAAACCCCCGTAGCTGCAGCTAAAACGGAAGCAGCTACAGTAGATGTCTTTGAAACACTTTTAGACTTTTTAGATTCATACGCATCTCTTAAAGACTTCCCAAACGAAGCAGAAAAATCTCCCCAAGAACTAGAACACAAAACCTTTAATCTGTCACTTGCCATGACATCCTCTCCTTCAATAGAAACAAACATAAACCAACAGCTTTAGCCCTTAAGACTAGAAGAAAAGACAAAGCGGGCACTATCCGAACACACTGGAACTATTTCCCATAAAGGGAAAAGCTCGTATCGAACAAACAACATGATAAAATTATTTTTAAACTTTCTGAAACAAGCATAAAAGAAACGATCCACTTCCTATGCCCCAAAAAGAAAAGACCCTTCTGTTAGAAAAATATATTTCATAAATCCCCTCATCTTAACACGAAAAAACTAACTCCCTTCTTTTTTTCTAAAAAAATTATTCCTTATAATAAATGAACTATTCAAAGGGATGTCCATACATAAGATCATCCCCCAACCACTTATCAACAACAAAACCAAACGGTTAACAGCGGAAAAAGAAAAATGAATCCCTCTACTACAAAGTCAAAAAGAGACAAACCTAAACTTTCTAAAAAGATAAAACAATCTCCGTAAAAAAAATTTTTCAAAACAACACTTTCCTAACCCTCTGCTTTTTCAGCAAAGCTAGCCCCAAAACCAACGAAAACAGTTTACCCCAAGGAAAATAACCCATCTAAAACTCCCTCTTCTATTTCATAATGGGCTATCAACTTTAGAAGATCTTCTTCTCTTACTAAAAACAATCTTTCCAACTCCCCTTCCTCTAATTCTTCTGTTATCTTTTCTTCTTCTCGCATTTTTTGAGACAAAAATTCCGCTTCTTTGAAAGCTTTTTTCCTATTAGCCTTCCTCATCTTACGGGAGGCAAGACTCAAAACTCTTACAGGTCTTCTTTTTCTACGCTTCTTCTTATTCTTCTGTACTTCAGAACTATCAACTTTTTGTACATCCAAAAGCTCTTCTTCTTTAAAAGATGGTTCTACCTCTCTTCTCGAACTCTTTCGACAACTTCTAAAAACTATAGCAGCTAATACTAACGCTAGAAGCACTCCTACTACAGATAAAGCTATTACTGTCGCTGAAGATGATCCAATCGCTCCAAATAATAACTCTGGTCCAAAGTGAGCCAACAATCCCCCTGCTGCAGCAAGAACAGATGCTGCTACGGTTGCTGTTTTAGAAACACCTTTGGACTTTACCGATTCAACCCCACCTTTTAAAGGGTTCCCAAATGAAGCAGAAAAATTACCCCAGGATCCAGAACACAAAACTTTCACTCCGCCACTAGTCATGACATTCCTCTTTCAATATAACTAAACAAAAATAACTACGACGCCCAAGGGCGTATCGAAAACACAAAAAGCTTCATTCTTACGCGCAAAAAGACTTCCAAATAATCGTCATTTTCACACCAATACCCGCTGTAATGAAGCTATTTTGAAATTTTTTGAAACGGAGTAAAACTATTGGAAAACCGGCCTAGAGCTGTAATCTTGATGCTTCAAGAAATCAGATCTTACCCTCCAAAGGCTTGACTCTCAAATAATGAGAGACTTCACCTAAGAAAAAACCAAAGGAGCTCTTATCCTCTAATGAAAACACTTCTCTATTCGAGCAGAAAAACACCCTGATCTTTTTACAGAAAGATTTCACAAGAATCCCCGTTCAAAAAATTTTTTGACAAGGCATTCTAATGAAACCTTGCTTATATGCAAACAACTTCTAATCTAGAGAAAAAATAAAAAAAGCCTCGACAAGAGGCTCAAAGAAGTAAAATCAAACTATTAAAGCACACACTCACTACAAAGAAAACTTTCCTTCCAAATAAATGAGGTTAAAAAATTCCCTATAAATATTTGATTTTTACCTCCTTATCAACTCCAAACAGAAACTCACAAATTACGCAACAGCTTGAGTCTGAGAAGAAGAATTATCATCAGCATCTCCCCCCGACATATTCTGAACACCTACTTCTGAGTTTTCTAACTGTTCTTCTTCTTTAGCCGCTTCATTCGATCCCAACCCCTCTCCTGGTTTATTTAACTCTGATCCTTCTAAATTATCTGAGCTTCCCTCTTTACCAGAATTTGCAGTTAGATCCTCCTTTGCAGAATCTGATTTTATTTCTTCGCTTCCCTTGGACTTGTCATCAAAATTTTTGTGCACATAAAATCTGGAAAGTTTAACCAAAAGAAGCAGTGAAATTACGGACAACGTAACTCCAGCTAAAGCTAAGCTAAGGCCTGCTACAGCGCAAACTAACACGTTACCAGAAAGAAAACTTAATCCTACATGTGCCACTATGATCCCAATGACAGCAGCAGCCACCACTGTTATTGCTTTTATCTTTGTTGTAATAGAAGATCCTGAGGTTTCTCCAAAGAAGTCTGAAGTATCTGAAAGAATAACTTTACAAAAGCTTTCTATGCCACTAGTCATCACAAACCCTATTGTTACTAAATTTCATAAAAACAAACACGATCCCCTATGGGAGGGAACATGTATTATGATTTTGATTCTAAGCTATAAAATTCCAAGAGCACTTCTCATTGAAAATATCTTCTCTCAAAAAGGAGAAGGAAAAGAAAGATGCTCTCTTGAAAAAACGTCAGAACATATTAATAAAAAAGACTTTATACGAAAAAACTTTTTGAAACATGCTTGAAAGCCGCTAAGGAGCAACTTTAGATACATGCAATCGGATCGCACGCACAGCGTGTTGCCCTTTTTGGGTTTTTAAAGCCAAATCTTCTGCCCTCGTCAGAGCTATTTTTGCCCTGAGATAATCCATCCTTTCTAAATACAACTGACACAACGAAAGAAGTAACGACAAGTCTTCAGAATCTTTCATATAACAATGCTCTAAAGCTTCCATAGCTTCTTTAGTTCTTCCTAACTGAATGCAAATAGACGCCAACTTTCGATAAGCATCTAAAAAATTTGGATACCTTGAACAAACTGATTGAAGCCGAGTTCTATACCTGGTTAGATCTTCATAGTTATCTTTAGGCTCAGAAAAAACGGTCTCTAAAGCATCCTTATTTATCCTTCCATTCAAGTACTGAGCCGTTATAGAACCTGCTTGTGTTTTATCATCTTTTAACTGCTTTAAAAGCTGCTCTCCCTCAGTTTCGTTCCCAGACAAAATAAGCGCAACAGCTAACAACTCTTTTAGTAAAGAGTCCCCAAGGATAGACGAGGCCTTCCTATAGAAAAATGCTGCCCGAGTATAATCTTTCGCATATAAAAAAAATGAGCCCTGATTCATAAAAGTTAAACCTATCACCTCTCTCAAAGACCTCTGGATCAGATTTTTAACATCTACTCCTTCATAACGCTCTGTTTCATAATGACACCCACCTGCCGTAGTTTCAATATTCAAGTATTCTCCAGAACCTTTCAAGTATCTCAAATATATATGCCCTGGTGGTGTGACAATTTCTAAAGGGATCCTCAATCTCTGAGCTATACACAGATACAAAGAAGAAACGCCTAAACAAACACCAAATTTACCATTCACAACAGACGATAGAAGAGAAAATTTCTCTTCAAACATTTCTCTTTTTGATGGGTAACGTATCCCTATTTCTTCAAACAACAATGTATTTATAGCTGAAATTAAAGAGAGATCTTGCTCCTCTTTACTAAGCGAGCGCTCTCCTTTTCTCAAAACATAGATTGCTCGAGCACGTAAAGATAGAACATCTAAAAATGTTGCATACTGGATAATTTTTTCTTCAACGTTGGGATCCGATCCAAATTCATTAAAAATTAATTCCCTACCCAAATCTAATTCATCTCGTAGAGATTCAGAAAATTGGTGCCGCAACCAACGAACAACTTCTTGATTTCTTTCTTTCTCAATAAAAAAATTATCATCCTTTCTTAGACCGACCTGCGTAACCAAACTAGCCAGAGAAAAGACAAGCTCCTTAGGACATCCCGTTAAATACTGAATCCAATTTGCGCTTTCCTTATCTTGATGAAGAGTTTGATAAACGCAGTGAGCCTCTAAAGAGCTGGGGTTTAAGCTCCAGATTTTCTGCCCTCCATTTAAAGGCAACCAATCAGCTGGAGAAGAATCTACATGCCCTTCTATAGTTTGATAAAAAAAAGTAAAGCAAACCAATAGAACAAAAAACATCCCCCTCTTTTCCATAGGCCCTTTTATTACTCTTACCACCCAACCTCTAGTCTTATCCACTCTTTGATAAAAATTCTTTTGCAATAGCCTTCTTTGAGAGGCTGTTGTAAAGTTCTACTTTCGAAAAGTTTTTATCTCCTGATCTTAAATACTATGTGCTACTCCTCATCCACACATTGCTTAAAAAGAACAATATCACTAGAAACAAACAACTTAATAGTTGTATTAGGCTTGATATCCCCCTTAAGAAAGGCTTTGGAAAGCATCGTCACTACTTTCTGTTGAATTAAACGTTTCAAAGGACGAGCTCCGAAAGAGTAATCATATCCTTGCTCGCTGAGATACAAGATTAAAGAATCATCCCACACTAACTTAACATGTCTTTCAGCCATCCTTTGAGAAACTCTTTTCATTTGAATAGACACTATTTTTACTAAGTCCTCTTTGCTCAAAGGCGTAAAAGGAAGGATTTCATCTATTCTATTGATAAATTCGGGATTGAAGTATTTTCTAAGGATAGGCGAAACTATAGAGAGTATTTTCTCCTTGCTTACTTCATGACCTTTTTTGTTGCAGTAGTCAGCCAATTCTTGAGAACCAATATTGGATGTCATGATGAACAGCGCATTACGACAATTCACTTTTCGCTTCTTGTTATCCGTTAATTCTCCATCATCAAAAACCTGAAGCAATATATTAAACACTTCCTTATCAGCTTTTTCTATCTCATCAAACAGCACCACAGAATAAGGCCTTCGTCTCAAAGCCTCGGATAAACTTCCTCCTTCTTCATATCCTACGTACCCGGGAGCTGCTCCTATAAACTTAGAAACGGAGTGTTTTTCCATATATTCTGACATGTTGAACCTAACCATTGCATCCTCTCTATTGAATAAGAGGTATGCCAACGCTTTTGCTAATTCTGTCTTACCTACACCTGTGGGCCCTAAGAATAGGAATACCCCTAGAGGCCTTTGAGGATCACTTAATCCCACTCGAGCAGCTCGAATAGAATCACTCACAGCAGCAACAGCCATAGGCTGACCAACCACTCTTTCCTCTATAGACTCCTCTAAAACAAGAAGCTTATCAGCTTCTCCTTCTAACATCTTTTGAACAGGAATACCGGTCCAATTAGCAACGACCTGAGCTATTAACCTTTCATCAACTTCTTCCTGAAGAAGCCGGTGATCTCGACAGCTAAGAGCTTTTTCATCTTTACGGATTTCTTCCTCTAATTCTGGTATTAAACTATAGCGCAACTCAGCAACTCGATTATAATCGGCAACGCGCTCTGCCTCTTCTTCAGCGAATTTCATGTTTTCTAAAGAGTTTTTCTTTTCTTTCAACCCTGTAATAAGATTGCGCTCTTCTTCCCAGCGCAATCTAAGCGCCGCTAACTCTTCTTTAACTTTATCGATAGACCTTTGCAAAATATCCGCTTCATCTTGATAGGAGTGCCCCCTTTCTCTTTTCACCGCTTCCTGTTTTATTATTAACGCTGAAAGCTCTCTTTCCTTCTCGTCTATAGGTAAGGGGAGGCTTCCTATTTGCATACGAATTAAGCTTGCTGCCTCATCTATTAAGTCAATGGCTTTATCAGGTAAAAACCTATCTGTGACATACCTGTACGATAGATGCACCGCAGCATTTAGAGCTCCTTCTGTAATGCGCACTCCGTGAAAAATTTCATATTTCTCTCTCAGCCCTCGCAAAATAAATACAGCGTCTTCCAGAGAGGGTTCCGCAACAAACACTGGCTGGAAACGTCGCTCTAAAGCCGCATCTTTTTCTATATATTTCTGGTATTCATTTAAAGTTGTTGCTCCTATACAGTGTAACACTCCTCTAGCTAAAGCAGGTTTTAATAAGTTTGCTGCATCCATAGCTCCTTCTGTAGCACCAGCCCCAACGAGAGTATGTACTTCATCGATAAACAAAATACTCATTCCTTCAGAAGCTTCTACATCTTGTAACACACTTTTTAGTCGTTCTTCAAATTCGCCCCTATATTTTGCTCCAGCTATCAGCCCCCCCATATCTAATACAAACAGATTTTTGTCTTTTAAGCTTTCTGGAACGTCACCTTGAACTATACGCAATGCCAAACCTTCAGCTATAGCTGTCTTTCCTACTCCTGGTTCACCTATCAACATAGGATTATTTTTCGTTCTTCGAGATAGCACCTGTATAGTCCTACGAATTTCTTCATCTCTACCTATAACAGGATCTAATTTTCCTTCTCTGGCTAAAGCTGTGAGGTTTTTACAATATTTTTCCAGTCCTTGCATATTGGACTCTGCCCCGGGAGAATCCATCCGACTTCCTTTTCTGTTTCTTTTAATTAACTCTCTAACCTCGTCTATAGATACTTTGGTTACTTTTTTCCAAGAAGCGAAAGGCTCTTTGGAAGACTTCCAAAAAGCCAATACTAAGTGATCTCCAGAAACGTATTCATCACCCATCTCTTCAGCTTCAAGGTTTGCCTCCAGAAGCACTGACTGCAATCCCTGAGAAAATCTAGGAAGGGCGTCTGATGCATCCCCTTCAAAAACAGGCTCTCTAGACAAGGTCTCGTTAAGAGCTGTTTCTAATAAAGCTATGTTATCACTAATACTTTTCAACGTGAGGTAAAACAATGATTCTTTGTTATCTAAGAGAGCAATGATAAATCGGTTCTCGCTAACAGAAGGTGTGCGCGCTCTCTTAGCACTTTTAATAGATTTTTCTAGCGCCTCTTGTACCGCCTCTGAAAATTTATCCATGAATCCCCACAATCAACCTAAAACTAACTAAACCCCTAAGAAGAAGAGCTCTTTTGATTTTATTCTTTAGCCACTAATTCCTGTTTTTTTAGCTTTCTTTGTTTATCAATACGCTTCCATTCTTTATTATATCGGTAAAAAATCCCATAAGAGCGAATATCACTAGAAATTTCTTCTACATTTTCTAAGAATCCTCTTACATTGTCCATACGTATATTCTCTAGACAATCGACGACTCTCTCTGAACTCTTCTTCATAGAATCTGCTGTAGCAGCAAACTTATCCGCCAACAGTTCCTTATCACTGTCTACTAAGGATTTTTTAATGATTTCCGAAACAGAAATAATGGATCGAGATATATTAGTGATCTCTGTTGAAGCAACATCCACTAAGTCCTGAACAAGTTTAGTAAAATCCCCTATTTGCTTTACTGGGTCTCTGTTAAAGCCAAAAGATAATACCGTGGGGTCTAACAAATTCTCTGGAGTTCTTTCTTTTGTCTTTGGGACTATGTGAACAACCCTTTCCCCTATAATCTTAGGTGAAGTGATAGTAAAGGCGTCTCCTTTATAAATCCTTACGGAATCATCGAGTCTAAGCACCAATTCATAGGCATATAAGTGACCCAAAGAATCTGACAACCCTTTATCTACAATACTGCGTACAGCCAAAACATTGCCTACACGCTTTCCAGCAAATAAAACCTCAGACCCTCTGGAGACACCTCCAACATCTGTGAAAGCTACGCGAAACTCTTGATTCCCAGAAATATTTCTCTTAGAAAAGAAAAAAATTATCGATGAAAAGCCCAAAACTCCCAACAAAACAAACACTCCAAGAGAAAACATTGTTTTCCTTTCCAAAGACTCCATACTAAAATCCACTATAAATAAACATTACTTTGAAAAAATTGACTCAACAAGGGATGCTTGCTGTAGGCATCCGAACTAAAGCTGCTCAAACTTTCTAAACGCCCCTCATGGTGCACTGCAATCCTATCAGCTATGTCTCTGGCCAGACTCATGTCGTGCGTTACTACTATCCCACAAACACCCTTATCTTTACGCAGCCTAACTATTAATTGAGAAATCTCTCGACTTGTAATTGGATCCAAACCAGAAGTAGGCTCATCATAGAGAAGCACCTTAGGAGAATAAACCATAGACCTAGCCAAAGACACTCTCTTTCGCATTCCTCCAGAGAGCTCGGAAGGCATACAATCCTCTATGCCTTCTAACCCCACTTCAAATAAGGCTTGTGATACCTTACTTCTAATAACTTCCTCTTGCTCGTCCTTTTCTCTAGGCAAAGAATCTTTATGAAATCGTAAAGGGAACGCAATATTTTCTCTGACGGAAAGGAAATCAAATAAGGCTCCACCTTGAAAAACTAATCCTACAGAATTCTTTTTCAATCCCCCTCGATCATCCCTCAACTCGGGCGCATAATAAACCCTACCAGAATCAGGCTTTTCTAAACCCACGATATGTCTCAACAGCACACTCTTCCCTGTTCCAGACTTACCCAAAACAACCAAAAGCTCGCCTACATATAGTTCCAGACTAACTCTATCTAACACAGTTTTAGGACTTCCTTGGCTATCCGAGTAACTCTTACTAATTCTATCCACAATGATCAATCTATTATTAAAGATCCCTGGATACTCTAAATCAGACTTGCGATCCCTTATTTTAGTAAAACGAAACATACCTCCAGCCTTCAGAAAACCATGTTAAAAATGATGGTAACCAAACTATTAAGAAATATTAAGGCAATGTAAGAAGAAACAACAGCCGAAGTTGTCACAGCACAAACTTCATTAGCTGCTTTATTCACCTGAAAACCCCTGTAACAGCTTGTAGAAGTAATAACAAAACCAAAGAGCAAAGCCTTAACTAAAATTATGAATAAATCTTCATATCCTATGTTACCAAAGACCATTCCCCAGTATTCAGAACTTCTCATATGAAATCCTGCAACACAGAGAAGCCATCCGGATAGAATCCCTGCCCAAGAAGAAATTATAGACACTATTGGCGTAACAAACATTCCTGCTAAAACCCTTGGCAGGGCAAAATATTCAAAAGGATTTACTCCCATTGTTCTCATAGCACAAGCCTGCTCTGTCATCCGTATCGTTCCTATGAATGCTGCTATAGCTCCCCCAACACGACCCGCTAATATCAACGCCGTAAGAACGGGCCCTACTTCAACAAGCATGCTCTTAACAACAAAAAAACCTATAGCAAACGACAGGCCATGTACCCCCAACTGATAATACGACTGTAAAGACAAAACAATACCAGTAAACCCTCCGGTGAAGAGGGCCACTGGCAATGAAGATACCCCTATTTCATAACACTGACAAAAAAAAGCTTTTATATTATATCTCCTGAAAGAAAAGGTCCTTGCTACAGAAAAAACAAAGTACACCCACCTTCCAATTCCTTCTGGCAAATAGCGAAGAAATGCTAAAATTTTGAAAAGAACGTTCTTTACCCCTTCGCCCATATTCCTCACAAATCAAAAGTCTTAAGAAGCGCCCGACAAAGCTTTTCTGATGACACCTCTAGCACAGACAAATCGTGCGCCCCAGAAACAAAATTTACCTCAAAAGGCGATGGGGAGAGATAAACCCCTGAATCAAAAACTTCTTTGTAGAAACGCACAAATTTATCAATTTCACAAGAACTAGACTCCTCTAAATTCGTTACTGGAGACTCCGAAAAGAAAAAGCCAAACATTGATCCTTCACTGACAAGCTGAACAGGCAAGGAATGTTCTGCAATCAAAGAGCGAGCAGGGCCAATCAAAACTTCTGTTTTAGCCAAAAGCTGGGAATAGAATGAAGGAACCATACACGCCTGCACAGCTGCTCGTCCAGCGATCATTGCTACGGGATTCCCAGACAGTGTGCCTGCCTGAAAAACTTGTCCCTGAGGAGCTAAGTACTCCATAAGCTCTTTCTTAGCAACAACGGCCGCAACAGGGAATCCTCCACCAATAATTTTTCCAAAAATACGAATATCTGGATCCCATTGCAAAACTTCTGCAAAACCACCTATCTTCAAACGATATCCTGTAACAACCTCGTCTGCTATTAACAAACAACCATATTTCTGACAGCTTGCAGCTATCTCCTCCACAAATTCTTTGCTTGGTAAAATTAAACCCATATTAGCCGCTATGGGCTCAATAATGATGGCCGCCACCTGATCCTTAAATAACTCCATACAAGTTCTCAGCCCATCTACATCGTTGTAGTGGACAGACAACAAAGGGAAGTCTCCCCATAAGAAAGATTTTTCTACTCTTCCTTCAACAATATCCTCTATAAAAGAATCTTTCATTAGCACATCTGCATGACCATGGTAGCCTCCAACAAACTTCACCACTATCTGTCGCCGAGTAACACCTCTAGCCAATCTTATAGCTGTCATGGCAGCCTCTGTACCAGAAGAAACAAACCGCATCTGACATCCAGAAAATTCTGAAGAAGAAAGTATTAGCTCTGCAAATTGAATTTCTTGAACAGAAGTCAACCCGTAAGAAGTCCCCGCACTTAATGACTCGGAAACACTAGAAGTTATGCCAGAATACGCATGACCATGAATCAAGGATCCCCATGAACAACAAAAATCTACAAACTCTTGTCCCTCTGAGGAAGTAATCGTATGTCCTTGCGCTTTGGCAATGACCGGAGGAGGAACCCCGACAGCTTTGCAAGCACGGACGGGCGAATTCACTCCTCCCGGGAAAACACTTAAAGCTCGTTCAAAGGAATACTTTTGAGTTTCTTTTTCTAATGGAGGGCAAAGATCAGACATGTTCTCTAGTCACTTTTTAAAGAAAGAAAAGCAAATTTTAAAAGCGAAAAAAGAATAATGCAAGCAATTGGCTAAACGGAGGCTCCTCTAATAAGAAAAATTAATTTAACAACAGGTTCTCTGGCACAGTTGCTAAGGAGGCATACCTGGCCCCCATCTCTCCTAAGAGATCCTGCCATAAAGTTTCTGGATTAGAATTAAAAATTTTTTGTGAAGAGGCTTGGCTAGTGAACCACTGCCCCTCTAAAAATTCCTTTTCTAACTGCCCCCCCTGCCATCCTGAATACCCAAAACAAAGACACAAAGAAGGGCTAGAAGGGTTAGATGCCATCTCCTGTAAAAAGTTGACATCCCCGCCAAGATACACCGAAGGACAAATTTCCAACGTTTGATCAGGCATATATCCACAAGTATGTAGCAACATCATCTGATTTGCTTGAATAGGGCCCCCCATGCAGAAACGCGCATTCTCATTAGTAACATTTTCTAAAGAAAAAATCTCATCGGACAAGTCCAAAGCCAACGTCCTATTTAACATCAATCCGAAAGAACCAGCAACGCTATGCTCACAAAGCAGAATAACACTCCGAGAAAAAACACTCTTATCTATATCTGGAGAAGCTATAAGAAAAACGCCTTTCTTTAAGGGGACATAAGATTTTTTTGACATAAACTCTTCTATTTCTACAACAAGAACCGCTCTATCTACTCTTCATAACAAACGACACTATCAAAAACACTTTGCAAGCAAAACACTGGAGCTTTATTAGCCAATGCTAAAGGAATACTATCGCTAGGCCGAGCATCTACCTCCACGATCCTAGTAAGCTCCCCGACAGCACCAGCCTCAAGAAAAATTCGACTATAAAAAACACTATCTTTGTAATCGTTAATTAGAACGTATAACACTTTAACATCCAGACCAGACAGCACAAAATTTAGCAAATCATGGGAAAGAGGCCTAGAGTGATCTTCGATCCCTTCTACACTAGAGCGAAAACAGAAAGACTCCGCCATAGAAGGATGTCCATATATGGCAAAGTTCTTCTCTCTGTTACCTAAAACAATACCAGCATAATTACGAAAATTTACTAGCTTTTGAAATGTTAGCGGAACAAAGGAATTAGTTTTACCTGTACTCATTCTTTCCCCTTCTTTTGAGAAATCTTTTTTCGTACACTTCCGTCTGAAGAGCCAACCCAAACATCATAATATCCCCCCACAATCAATCCCACTTCAACAACTCCGGGAATAGACAAAATCTTGCTTATATCTTCGCTCGGATCAAAAAATTGTTTTGGATAACTAATATCGAATATAGGATTCCCGTTATCACTGAAAACAATTTCATTATTTTTTTTGCGAAAACAACCTGAATACCCCATCTCATTCAATCTACGAACAGTAGAGTTAGCGCCAAACAGCAAGATTTCTACAGGGACTCCGAATGCACCTAAAACATCAACCTCTTTGGTTTCGTCTATCAAAATAATCGTTCGACGAGAGGAAGACATAACTATTTTTTCTCGGGTCATAGCCCCCCCTCCTCCCTTAATTAATTGACAAAAGGGGTCCACTTCATCTGCTCCATCAACTGTTAAATCCAACAAGGGGTAATCAAAATCTGCCAGCAACCGGATCCCTAGTTGGGTAGCTAAGCGCGCAGAAGAGACAGAGGAAGCCACAGCATCCACTTTAATACCTTCATCGTGAACCCTCTTCGCCAACTCATTAATAAATAATGAAGCAGTCGAACCAGTTCCTAGACCAACAAACATCCCAGAAACTACTTCTTGTGCAGCTTTTTTAGCTAAAATTCTTTTTAGCTCCGACTGTTTATTAGAATCAAGAACCATAAGAAATATTTATTAAAATAAAAAATCCGACGACAGAATAGGAGAAGAAGTAGAGAATCTCAATGAAAAAAGCTTTTCTCTATGCGACAGAATAACCAGCAGCTCCCCAAACCTACACAACCTGAACGTTCTCTAAAACAAAGCTCCGAACCCTAAGAGAGAGAACAAACCCTCTTGAACACAACCTACCTAAAAGGTTTTTTTATTTCAAAAAAACTACAAATATCGTTTAATCGGCGAGTCTCATTTTCTCAAAAGATTTTTATATAACACATGCTAGTTAAAGAACTTCTAGACGTTTTAGATTCCCTTCTTTCCCCCCACCTATTCAAAGATTGTTGCCCCAACGGACTGCAAGTAGGTAAAGAAGATTCTCATGTAGGGCGGGTGGCTACAGCCGTAACCGCCGATTTGAAAACCATACAACTCGCTGCAGAAAAAGACGTCCAAACACTTATTGTTCATCATGGAATTTTTTGGCCCGGATTAAAAACCCTTACTGGACATCTATTTGCAAGAACTCAGGCATTAATATCTCAGAATATTAACTTATTAGCCTACCACCTGCCTCTAGATGCTCACCCTACTTTAGGAAATAATGCTGGAGCTGCTAGAACCTTGGGATGGGAACAAATAAAGCCTTTCGGCCCTCCAGCCTTAAACGTCGGATACTCTGGACGCTTCCCCCCAGTTTCTGTAGAAGAGTTCCAACAAACACTTTCCTCTTATTACGGCGCTCCCTTAGCCTACGTCCACGCAGGCAAGCCTATAGTTTCCTCCGCAGCACTCATATCAGGAAGTGCTTACAAAGAAATTTCCTTAGCAGCAAAAGAAGGCTTCGATTGCTTTATCACAGGAACCTTCGATGAACCCGCCTGGTCCTTGGCGCACGAAGAACATATTAACTTTTTCGCTTTTGGACACACAAACACTGAACGAGTAGGAGTTAAGATGCTGGCAACATACCTTCAAGAAGAATTATCTTTGCCAACAGAGTTTCTCAACACAGACAATCCGTTTTAACCCGCCTAGACAAGGAAAAATCTATGACAGCAGCGACAGAACCACAAAATAAGACTGAAAAACCTTTATTAAGGTCCTCCGTAGAAGAAAAAGACACCTGGGATATCTCCAAAATGTTCCCCACCACTGAAGCTTGGAAAGAAGCCTTCTTAGCTTTGTCTCTGGACCAAGATTCTGTCATTGCTCCTCAAAAATATACTCTATCAGACCCTGACTCTGTTCAATCGTTGCTAGAAAACCTTTTTGCGAGACAAAGAACAGTAGAAAAACTATATGTTTACGCTCACCTCGCACACGACCAAGATATTACCCACCAAGAATCTAGCGAAAATTATAAGTCTGTAACGCTGTTTTATACTCGCTTCTGTGAAGAAATTTCTTGGATACGCCCCTCTCTAGTAAACCTTAGTCCAGAAATCATTGAAAAATTACGCTCAGCCCCCCAATTGTCCGCGTATAAATTCTATTTGGAAAACATTTTTCGAGCAGCAGAACATACCGGCACAGAACGAGAAGAGGCTATCATAGCGGCCTCAGCATCTGCTTTAGACGCTACGATGAAAACCTTCTCCTCTCTGAACGATTCGGAAATTCCTTTTGGCCAAGCAACGGACTCTAAGGGAGAAACCCATCCTATATCTCATGCACTAGCTTCCTTATATATGCAATCTACTGATAGAGAGCTAAGGAGATCTACTTACGTATCCCAAAGGGAACGCTATTTAAATTATAAACACACTTTCTCTAATTTATTGTTTGGACGCGTTAATGCTCACTGGTTCTTAGCAAAAGCCTCTAAATTTTCTTCTTGCATAGAATCAGCTCTTTTCACAAACAACATTCCCGTCGATGTCTATACAAATCTACTGCAAACAGTGAAATCTAATACTGAGATCACCAGTAGGTATTACAAAATCAAAAAGAAAGCTCTGTGTCTTGAAACTTTCTTTGCTTACGATATCTATGCCCCCATTTCTGAATCTGTGCAAACAAAATACGACTACGAAGAAGCCGTATCACTGACACTAGAAGCTTTAGCCCCTTTAGGTGAGGATTATTTAGATAAATTGCATCACGGACTCACAACAAATCGCTGGGTAGATAAATACGAAAATCTTAACAAAAGGTCTGGAGCATATTCCTCTGGATGCTACGACAGTATGCCCTACATCCTATTAAACTATACGGGAACCGTCTACGACGTCTCCGTCCTTGCTCACGAAGCTGGGCACAGCATGCATACTTTATACAGCGTACTCAATCAGCCCTACCAAAATGCCCAATATCCAATATTTCTAGCAGAAATAGCCTCCACCTTAAACGAGATGCTGCTAATGCAGCACCTAATCAAAAAGGCTAAAAGCAAAGAAGAAAAGATCTCTCTAATAACGAGAACACTAGACACTATCTTTGCTACTTTAGTCCGACAAACTATGTTTGCTGACTTTGAATATCAAATACACTCTTCTGTAGAAAAAGGTATGCCTTTGACCGCAGATTTTCTAAACTCAATCTATGAAAACCTTCTCAAAGAGTACTACGGAGACGGAGTTTGTTGGCCTGAAGATGCTGCCATTGAATGGGCTCGAATTCCCCACTTTTACTATAACTTCTACGTATATCAGTACGCTACAGGCATTATAGCCTCTCTTTCCTTTGCTGAGAGAATCCTATCCAATGAGGCAGGTGCTTTAAATGACTATCTGACATTTTTGAAAAGCGGGGGATCTGATTTCCCACTAAACATTTTGAAAAATGCTGGTTTGGACATGTCTAGCCCGGAACCATCAAGAAAAGCTTTCTCGTTTATTTCAAAACTATTGGATGAATTAGAACATCTCTTAGCATAAAACTTCTGAAAGAGTCGGTTTTGAAGCCGACTCTTTTTATTCTAGGAAGAGCTTTTTAAGGTCGTTGCTTCAAAGTTTTTCCGTTAAGAAAATCTGGTCTCCCCTCGGATTAAAAAAATTTTTTATCTTTTAGCAATTGTCAAGTTTTAGTGCTAATATTGTTGCTTAAAAAACTCTACTTTTGCTATCGTGACTCCCTAAAAAAGAAGGACAAAAACACTGTTTACGAAGGAGAGGTACGTATGTCCGATCAATTGACAACCCTCAAATTAAAGCCTCTTGGAGATAGAGTTTTAGTAAAACGAGAAGAAGAAGAGGATGCTGTTAGAGGAGGTATTATACTCCCCGACACAGCAAAGAAAAAACAAGATAAAGCTGTCGTAGTAGCTTTAGGAACAGGTAAGCGTAACGATAACGGAGAAACTATTCCTTTTGAAGTTCAAGTCGGCGATACAGTCCTCATGGACAAATACGCAGGACAAGAAGTTTCCGTTGATGGGGAAGAATTCGTTATTTTGCAAGCCAGCGAAATTATGGCCGTAATCAATTAATTCAAAAAAATTAGATAAGATTATCTTTTAAGGAGCATGTGCGATGGCAGCAAAAAATATTAAATATAATGAAGAAGCCAGATCAAAAATGTTAAAAGGGGTTAAAACCCTCGCTGATGCCGTTAAAGTTACTATGGGACCAAAAGGAAGACACGTCGTTATCGATAAATCTTTCGGCTCCCCTCAAGTTACTAAAGACGGTGTCACTGTAGCTAAAGAAATTGAGCTAGAAGACAAACACGAAAATATGGGCGCACAAATGGTTAAGGAAGTCGCCAGTAAAACTGCAGACAACGCAGGCGACGGAACAACCACTGCAACAGTTTTAGCTGAAGCCATCTACTCCGAAGGCCTCAGAAATGTAACTGCAGGCGCCAATCCAATGGATATCAAAAGAGGCATAGAAAAAGCTGTCAAAACAGTAGTGGCAGAACTGAAATCTATCAGCCGACCCGTGCAAAATCATACAGAAATAGCTCAGGTAGCAACCATTTCAGCTAACAATGATCCAGAAGTTGGAAAAATGATCGCTGAAGCTATGGAAAAAGTTGGAAAAAATGGCTCTATCACCGTTGAAGAAGCAAAAGGCTTTGAAACAGTCTTAGACGTCGTTGAAGGTATGAGCTTCAACAGAGGATACCTATCCAGCTATTTTGTAACAAATCCAGAAACTCAAGAATGTATCTTGGAAGATGCCTTCATCCTCCTTTATGAAAAGAAAATTTCAGGAATTAAAGAGTTCTTACCAGTACTTCAAGCTGTAGCAGAAAGCGGCAGACCCCTTCTCATCATAGCAGAAGATATTGAAGGCGAAGCTTTAGCTACATTGGTTGTTAACAGATTACGAGCAGGATTCAAAGTATGTGCTGTTAAAGCTCCTGGATTCGGAGATAGAAGAAAAGCTATGTTGGAAGATATAGCTATATTGACCGGCGGTCAAGTCGTCAGTGAAGAGCTTGGAATGAAATTGGAAAATACTACTATCCAAACTCTAGGTAAGGCTAAGAAAGTCATTATCAAGAAAGAAGACACCACCATCGTTGAAGGATTAGGATCCAAAGATGATCTTAACGCCAGATGCGAGACCATCAAGAAACAAATCGAAGACAGCACTTCTGACTACGACAAAGAAAAATTGCAAGAACGTTTGGCTAAACTTGCCGGAGGTGTTGCTGTTATCAGAGTCGGCGCCGCTACAGAAATTGAAATGAAAGAGAAAAAAGATAGAGTCGAAGATGCTCAACAAGCTACTGTAGCTGCCGTTGAAGAAGGCGTCTTGCCCGGAGGCGGAACAGCTTTATTACGCTGCTACCCCGCTTTAGAGAAATTCATTCAAACAATAGGCAACGAAGATGAGAAAATTGGTGCTTCTATTGTGCTGAAATGCTTGTCTGCTCCCCTAAAACAAATCTCTGCTAACGCAGGAAAAGAAGGAGCCGTAATATGCCAACATGTTCTTTCTCTATCAATGAACGAAGGCTATGATGCTCTCAATGATCAATACGTAGATATGTTCCAAGCAGGTATCTTGGACCCAACAAAGGTAACTCGATCCGCTTTAGAAAGCGCAGCATCTATTGCTGGAATGTTACTGACTACGGAGGCTTTGATAGCAAACCTTCCTGAAGAAAAATCTGCGGCTCCAGCAATGCCCGCAGGGATGGATTACTAATCAATAGTACCATTCTTTCAAAAGAAAGGCTCCTAGCCCCTTACAGGGCGGGAGCTTTTTTTATTTCCTATTTTCTTTACTTAATCTATCTTAGAGAAAAGTTTCTCGTTTCATTACTATGTTTAGATTTTTAAAAAATCTTTTCTTTATTTTCTTATGCATTTTCTCCTACTTCTGGATGAAGAAAGAAAAGATGGTAGAGCAGTGGCTATCTTCCAATCTAAAAACAACAGTCACCGTCGGTAGAGTCTCTTTAGGGTTGTCTACTTTTAAAATTCGTAACCTTCGCATCCACAATTCTGTCTCCGACGAAAAGTTTCCATACATGTTGGAAAGCGAGCAAATCTTTATGAAATTCTCTTTACCAACAATGCTTCTATCAAAAAAGATTGAAATATCTGAAATCATCGTTAAAGGCTCAACCCTCTCTTTATTCTCTTACTCACAAGACGTAAGGGCAAATAACCTCTCCCTATTCTTAGTCAATTTGGATGGAGGACATTCTCAAAATAAAAAATCTTCTACCTTTAACCCCGAATATAACACCAGTCTGATCTCTCAGAGACAGCCTCCTGTATTTATCAAGCGATGCCTTTTTTTTAATACGCGATGCTACTCTACTATAAACTCTAATAAGGAGCTCTCTATAAACGCTGTTCCTTCCATGGAATTTCACGGGAAAACAGACTCCGTTCCAACACCCCAACAAGCAATAAAGTCTCTTCTATGCTTATCTATAGAGGAGTGTTGCCTTCATCTAGGAGTCAAGTTGACTCCCTCTCAAACCCTGCTCAATCAATCTTTGGCCTTTTTTGGTTCTAATCTGCCCTTACTGGAAACTGTAGCCAATCGCAAAGACTCTCAATCTCTGTTCCCTTCTTCTAAAGACCTCCCGAACCTTCTCAGAGATTTACTCTCGCGATAACTCATTAAAGCAAAAATTTTTGGATCAAAAAAAATACGAGCTATAGGGTTTACTTTTTTTTTGTATTTTCATACAATCCCACCCTTCTGTTCCGGAGTAGCTCAGCGGTAGAGCAGTGGACTGTTAATCCATTGGTCGTTGGTTCGAACCCATCCTCCGGAGATTCCTTTAAGCCAGCCTTTCCTTAGAAAGCTGCTAGCATCTCTCTATGTAAAAGCCTTGCGAACATGTTTTTACTAAAAGCTCTTAGCGCCTCTAGATTCCCGCTAACCTCTAACTGCTCCTTAGCCTTACAGACAAGGGGGTCCTGAATCCCGCAAAAAGTCGTCTGGTATTCTAGATGAACACCGGAAAGCACAACCAAGCCCTCCTCTATTCGACTAGAAATGATGGCCGCAGGCCTACCCTCTACGTCGGAATAACGCCCTTCCACAAGAATACCGGGAAACATCTCAGCTCCAGCAAAATAGCACCCTCCATGATATAGAGATGAAAAGGTGGCTTTAAAAATCCCACCATCTACTAACGGAGAGCATACCTCCAAAGGAGAAGGCCTTACTCCCTGAAAATTTCGGTAGGAAAAACCTCCTCCGTAAATAGGACCTACAGCCGTCCCTGGAAAAAATTTTAAATCTCGCTCCTCTTCAATAATGTTCTTTTCTGGGTCTGTTTCTTCAAAATATACTCGAGCTGATGCAAAATATGCCCCGGCACAAATACCCAAGAAACTCCCACCTTCCCTAACAAAGTGCGCTATTCTCGATGTTCCGCGACCAGACAATCCCTTGTGATAGGGACGATCTGCTCCCCCAGGAACGACCAGAAGAATCGTCTCTTTTTCCCAAAAAGGATGTGTATTCAAATACGCCTCATCCACCCTAATAATCGGTATACCTCTAAACGAAGCCGGGAGACAGCACTTTATGTACCTAACTACGTGCCTAAGAAAATAGGCTGATACTCCCTCTCCCGAATAAACAAGAATATTTTTCATGCAAATCTATACAAAGTCGTCTATAACACAGTTTTCTACTCTTCTAAACAGACTCTATGATAGAATGTCTTGTATCTCTTTAGAAGAAAAACATTACTATTTGTGGGAGAGACATGATCGCGGATTCAGATAATGCTCTAGGGAAAGCTACTTCTCTTAAAGGGTGTTTTTACGCTATAAGCGCTTGCTTTTATTGGGGTATAGTCTTTGTTATCCCCGCGTTTCTTAGTCACTTCCATGATACAGAAATCGTTCTATTCAGATACTCTATCTACGGACTTTTTTCCCTGGCAACATCCGTCATTTATTCTAGAAAAATTTTTTATGCCTTCCCTAAAAAAATTTGGATCAAAGCCTTTATCTGGTCCACAATCATTAACCCCATTTATTACTTGGGCATAGTCGCTGCTATACGCCTAGCAGGGTCCGCTATCACAGTAATCATCGCCGGCCTGACTCCTGTCGGAGTCCTCGTTTGTGCCAATATTCGAAAGAGAGAACTACCCATTAGTCTTTTGTTTGGAATAGTTATTATCACAACCGCCGGAGTCGTCCTCTCCAATGTTTCTGAATTTCACGGCGAAGCCGTAGAAGGCGTGCTACAAAAAATTATCGGAATAGCTTGCGTTTTAGCATCTACGGCCATATGGGTAGCATATGTAATTTCTAACGAAAAATTAGTTAAGTGCCATAAAGATATGACCCCTGAAATTTGGGGAAGAATGTTCGGAATCTGCGCATTGGTAGTCTGTATCCCTCTCCTGATCTTTTGCAATTATCTAGGTCTCACAGACACGCTAAACTCTTTCTCCTCAGCAAGCACCAAAGATGTTTACTTATTCCTAGCTCTTACAACAATTTTAGGCATTTTTTCTTCAGGACAAGCCATCAATCTCTGGAATAAGGCTTCTCTATCCCTTCCTTCTTCTGTCCTAGGATCCATGCTCGTCTTGGAACCTCTTTTCGGTCTTGTCCTCTCCTTTCTTCTGGTATCTAAAACTACCCCCTCTCTAATAGAAACTACTGGTATACTTCTTATGCTGACGGGAAGTTTAGCTGGGACTTTACTTTCAGAACACGGCAGTGCTGCACATTCTGAATCTTCTATAGAAACTCTTGAAAATAATGAGTTCTCTGAAGAATTAGTAGATTAAAAAATCATTAACCTTTACCGTATCCCAGCATGAGCTGTGAGGTCTTTTTGCGTTCCCGCGTCTCCACAAACAACTGATCTGGCGTATGGAGAAGATTTTTGGTTCTCTTAAACAGTTTCTTTGCTCTGAAGAAGCCCCTACAGGCCACCCTCCTGCGGCACTTTTCTTCACCCCTTATCAAACACTCCCCGTTACTGTCGTCGGATCTGTGTTGACGCCTCATCTGTTAGGAAAACAGTTAGTCCTTTCTGGGGAATGGAAAGTTTCTGAAGATAATCAAGTGAGATTCTATGTACAAGCTATAGAGGAATCCTCTTCTTCCGAAGCTAAAGGGGTGTTCAACTACCTCACCTCTAGGCTTATAAAAGGCATCGGCCCTAAGATCGCTGAGAAAATCGTAGAAAAATTTCAAGAGCAGTCTGCAATTATCTTAGATGAAAACCCAGAAAAACTTCTTCTAATTCCAGGCATAAGCTCATCTAAATACTCTGTTATCCTCCAGCAACTTAATGAACAAAAATCTCTTAGAGCCACTCTTCTGTTTCTTCAACGCTACGACATCCCCATCCACTACGGCCGCAAAATCTATAACAAGTACAAAGAAGCTTCTATAGAAAAAATTCGTCATGACCCCTTCATTCTAGCAAGAGAAATTAACGGTATAGGTTTTAAAACAGCTGATCTTGTAGCAACAAAATTGGGGTACCCTCCAACCTCAGATAAACGTATTTCTTCTGGAATCTTACATGCTTTAGAAGAAATTCAAGAAGAAGGTCATACTTGCACGCCTTCTGAAATCTTAGTAGAGAAGGCCCTGTCTTTACTCAATGGGAACTTTCCTGAAACAATAGTTTCTCCAGAAATGATCGTAAACAATATAACCCTTCTGGAGGAGCAAAAAAAACTCTTCATACAAAAGGAAGGTGAAACGGAAACTATTTGGTCTAAGTATTTGTACCAATCAGAGCAAATGATAGCTCAAGATATCCGTAGAATTCTTTCATCACCCAAAACCTTAAGGGAGATCAACTCTCTAAAAGCTTTGGAATGGGTTGAAGATAAGCTGAATCTAAAGTTAGCTGATAAGCAACGTGAAGCTGTTTCTCTCTCTTTTAAAGAAAAATTACATATTATCACTGGAGGACCGGGAACAGGAAAAAGCACCATAACTAAAGCTATTCTTCAAATTTTCGAAAGAATCACCAACAAAATTATCCTAGCTGCCCCAACAGGAAAAGCTGCTAAACGCATGGCAGAAATAACAGGGAAACACTCTGTTACTATTCACAGTTTGCTTCAATACGACTTTCAAACAAAATCTTTTAAAAAAAATAGAAACAACCCCGTAGACTGTGATCTCATAATAGTTGATGAATCAGGAATGATAGATACTATTCTTATGTGCCAATTCCTCAAAGCTCTACCCGATCATGTCATCCTAATTTTGATTGGAGATGTTCACCAACTCCCTAGTATAGGCCCTGGCAATGTTTTGAAAGACCTAATAGATTCTTCCCTCATACAAGTAACTGAGCTCAATGAAATTTTCAGACAACTACAAAACTCTGGTATAGTAATTAATGCTCATAGAATAAATGAAGGGAAATTACCCGAACTTTACGCTAAGGACTGCAAAAAAGACTTTCTCTTTTACTACAAAAAGGACCCCCAAGAAATAGCTGATTTTATCGTCGATCTAATAACAAAAACTATTCCTGAAAAATACCATATATACCCTAAAGATATCCAAGTCTTATCCCCTATGAAAAAAGGCGTCCTTGGAATACTTAATCTCAATAAAGCTATCAAACAAGCTCTAAATCCGAGTAAGCCATCGATTTCTAAAAAATTCGAAAACTATTCCGTGGGAGATAAGGTAATGCAAACAAGAAATAACTACCTTAAAGAAGTCTTTAACGGAGATATCGGCTACGTTTCTCTTATAGATTTTCACAATAAAGAAATGACTGTAAATTACGACAGCCGCTCCGTCTCTTACTCTTACTCTGACTTAGACGAGCTCACCCTAGCTTACGCTGTATCTGTACACAAGTACCAAGGAAGCGAAAGCCCTTGCATCGTGGTTCCTATCCACACTTCTCACTTTGTCATGCTTTACCGAAATCTGCTCTATACAGCTATTACAAGAGGAAAGAAACTTGTGGTGCTAACAGGAACCCCAAAAGCCATAGCCATAGCCGTCTCCACAAACAAAGGAAACCAGCGCTGCACAGGATTAGGACGAATTTTAGAAACTATCCATTCAAAAGCCTCTCTCTAGTTCTTATCGGGAACTTCTTGAAAAGTCGGATCTTCTTCTGCCATCTTATCACTTATTGACCGATTCAGATCATTCTTTGCAAAAAGAGGAGCGACGTATTCTACGATCATCTTAATGATAGCAGGGAGAGCTCCTGCTTCAAAGCCTTGAAGAACAGGCCTTACACAGCTTATTACAGCATCTAAAAAACCTGGCCCTTCGCTCGGCTCTCTAGAAGAAGTCGGCTTTTTCTTCAGAATCATTTTAATAAGAAAATACGCGCAGAGGACAACCAAAACTAGATTCAATATGAAACACAGAAAACTAGGAATGGTCAACACTACCGAGGCTGAGTTAGCCACTAAGAAGGCTAGATTCATTGTCAGCAAGGCAGTAATGAGAAGAGTCTTTCGGCCACTTTTCTCTAACTTCTCCACCCTATCTAATAAAGCTTGCTCAGCAGCATTCAAAGAAGTAGCCACTCCCTCTGGAAGAGTTGTCACACCCTGGACCGAAGACATAAAAACCTCCAAAAGAGCCATTGAAAGTTTTACTATACCAACAGGAACAGACCACACTTTTAGAAAGAAAAGACCCCTAAAGAACCTCAGAGGCCTCAAAAAAACGAAATCTTCTTATCGACAGCCCTCACCCCGAGAACTAACCTAGGCACATCCTAGAGCTGGACCCTTCCATCCCGCTATGAGTAGAGGAGCCCAACGCCTCCATCTCCAGAGCTTCTTCATCCCCTTGAGACATCTGTTGAACAGCCCGTTCAGAAACCTCTTTAAGAATCTGTGAGTATTTTTCAGGAGCCGCCGGCCTCCCAGAGAAAAAGACACAGTCCCTACCAGAAAAAGCCGTCATTAGCAAAAGCAGTGAAAATAAAGAAACTGTCATTTCAAGCACAAAGAAGGCCGTTAAAATAACCATAGAAGTAACCCCGACTAAGCTCATCGAAGCTATACTCAAAAGCGCCAATGTAAGCGTCGCGATTAAGTAGGCGGCTAACCGCTGAGTTTTCGTTACTCTACCCTGCTCATCGGGCGTACGAGTCAAGTTTGCGTAAAAAGATTTACAACCTCCAGAGATTCCTCCCAGACCACTCCTTATCCAGCACTTAGATTTTTTTACGGTCTCTTCAGACCCTGTTCCGGAAGTGGTGGTGGTAGCACCGGCGGCACCAGTAGCAGAAGCAGCAAACTCTCCCATGACATACCTCCTTTGAAGCTAGGAAGAATTCTAAGATTATCACAATAAAAAAGCAAAAAATTTCCCGCGGATCCCAAAAACTACAAGCAAGAGAATAGATGCTCTGGGCAGCTTATTTTAAACGAAACAGAGTCGATATCAAAAAAGTCTTTGTCCCATATACCAACATGGGCATACGGAATACCCAGCATTTGCAATATCTTCTCAAAAGTGGTCGGCATGATGGGACATGCTATCAAAGCTAACAATTTCATACAGAAACAAGCATTGAATAAAACAACCTTAACCCGATTCTTATCCCCTTCCTTTAACAATTTCCAGGGAGCCTCATCATTAAAGTAAATATTTCCTAGAGTTGCCATCTCCATGATAAGAGCTGTTGCTTTTCGAAGAGAAAATTCGCGGTAAGCTTCTTCACTTTTTCTTAGAACATCTAAGCAGTTAGATATAAAACGCTTGTCACCTTCCTTGAGTGAGCCAGGGTTACCAAGTTCCGTAAAACCATTTTTGTAAGAAAAAGAGAGTACTCGATTACAGAAATTACCAAACTTTCCAACAAGATCAGAGTTACAACGCTGCTTAAAATCAGCGAAGGAAAACTCGCTATCAGAACTTTCTGGAGCCGTAGCAGCCAAAACGTATCTCAATTTGTCGACAGGATGTTCATCAAGAAATTCATCCATGTCAATGTAGTTGCCATCAGATTTACTAAATTGTTTCCCTTCTAACAAATAAAATTCGGATGCTACTAAAGCATCCACCTTTTTATAGGGTTGATTTTGCCCCATTTGCATCGAAGGAAAAATTACTGCATGAAAAGGAACGTTGTCTTTTCCCACGAACTGGATATATTCTACTTCGGGATCTAACCAATATTTCTTCCATGCATCGCTGTTCCCAGTATTCTCAGCCCAATCTCTCGAAGCACTTATATAGCCTATAGGCGCATCAAACCACACATAAAAAACCTTACCTCTACCCTCTCCAGGAACAGGAATTCCCCACTCCAAGTCCCTAGTAATGGCTCTTTCCTTCAGAGAATTTACATAACCGACAATAAAGTTTTTCATATGGCTCTTTACTCGTAGCTCATCTACAAACCGTAGTAAAGAATCTTTGAATTTTTCTAGTTGTAAAAAGGAGTGTTCCGTTTCCTTAAGAGATAAGGCTGCCCCGGTCATTTTGGATCGAGGGGATATGAGCTCTGTAGCTTCATAAGAAGCTCCGCACTGCTGACACTCATCGCCCCTGGCTGTTTCAAAATGACATACAGGACAAGTCCCCTCGACATATCTATCTGCTAAAAAACGCTGCTCCTGCTCGCTATACAATTGCCCTGTTTTCTTTTTAAGAATGAAGCCATTATTTTTTAAATCGTCATAAAATTGGCAGACATATTCTCGATGATATGGATTCGTCGTTCTAGAAAAAAAATCAAAAGAAATGTTTAACCGACGAAAAGAGTCTTTATGAAGTTGATGATAGTGATCAACATATTTTTGAAAAGGTACACCCTCTCTCTCAGCATTAAGAGTAATAGCTATGCCATATTCATCTGATCCACAAATAAACAAAACATCGTCTCCCAATAACCGACGAAATCTAGCGTAACAGTCACTGGGTAAGTACGCCCCTGAAATATGCCCAAAGTGAAGCGGACCATTAGCATACGGAAGCGCTGCAGTAATTAGGACTCGAGTTTTAGAAGATCTCATAATAGATGGCTATTTAACATCACTCCACGTGTATGCAGAAGGATCTTTTTTTCTGTAAGAGGATCCAGAAGAAGTCATGCGACCACAACTTTCTCCACTTCTGTTTTCTATAGAATCTTCACTTCCTAGAACAAAATCATCGCGGCTTAATAACTCTAGAATTTCTATTGCAGCATTTGAGGTTCTAACATCCCCTCGTTGGATTCTAATCTTAGCCTGTTTAATAGCGCAATTAACTAAAACAAAAGGACTATCAAACTTTTTATTTAGCTTCTCATTTGTTAAAGTTCCTTTGCTCATGACGACTCCTATTTTCTTCTGCTATAAAAACATCTACTAAAGATTGGTAAGCTTGATTCAGGTTATCATTAATCACAATATAATCAAACTGGCTCGCAGCCTTAATCTCTTCAGAACTCCTTGCAAGACGCTCAGCAATTTGCTCATCCGTTTCACTGCCCCTTTCTTCAAGGCGTCGATGAAGTTCTTCCATGGAAGGTGGCGCTATAAATATGGACACTGCGGGCATTAAAGTTTTTATTTTTAAAGCCCCCTGAATATCTATGACTGCTATAGCATGCTTGCCCAAAGCAAATATCCGATCTATTTCACCCTTTCCTATCCCGTAATAATTTCTGAAGAGGAATACCCATTCCAGAAAACTTTCTTTTCTAATTTCTTTCTCAAATTCTTCTCTGGAAAGAAAGTAATAATCTTTTCCATGAACCTCACCTTCTCTGGCAGCTCTACTCGTAGAAGTAACTACTTTCTCCAAAGATTGAGAGTACGCAGACTCCATCTTTTGAATCAAAGTTGTCTTTCCTGCCCCAGCAGGGGCACTGATAACAAATAGCTTCGGTTCACAAGAAGTTTTTTTCAAAGAAATAGGATGCTTCAACACATACTCCACTTCCCAACTCCTTTTTCCAAAGCTTCTTTAACTGGAGAAAAACTGCGCCTATGGCAGGGGCTGGGGCCATATTTCTTTAGTGCTTCCAAATGCTTGGAGGTACCATACCCCTTATGATCTTTGAACCCGTACTCAGGATACTGCTTGTGTAGCTCCAACATAAGGTCATCACGATACTCTTTGGCTATGATAGAGGCTGCTGCTATGGACGCAGAAAGGGAGTCCCCTTTAATAATTTTTCTAACCAAGACGTGGTCTCTACCAGGGATGGAAAGGGATAGCCCATCAACGAGAATACAATCGGGAGCCACTTTGGAATTTTTTATGGCCTGAAGCATAGCTACTTTTGTTGCTTCTAAAATATTAATCTCGTCGATAATTTCCACCTCAACGACTCCTAAAGAAAAGCAAACGTCGGGGTCCCCTACAAGTTGATCTCTAAGCTTCAGGCGTTTATCCCGGGTCAACTTCTTGCTATCATCGAGACCCAAAAACTCTTTTCCAGAAGGCAGCACGCAGGAAGCAGCCACTACAGGACCGGCCAGAGGCCCCCGCCCTACTTCATCAACTCCCATAACAACCGTGAAGCCCGCTAGAGACGCTTCCCTTTCAAAAGAGGTCATGATAAGGAATCTTTTTTTCAGGGCTTCTAGGTCAACGTTTCGAGGTTTCAAAAGATCTCCCCCAAAAAGTAGCTCTAAGCTTTGCTTTTCGCGCCCTTAGCCCCAACATACTCTCGGACTTTAGCAGCCTTACCAGTTTTTCCTCTGAGATAATATAGACGAGAGCGACAAACCTTTCCTTTCTTTACGACCTCAATTCCTACCACCTTGGGGCTATGCAAAAGAAAGCTTTTCTCCATCCCCTCCCCATAAGCCACTCTGTGTAAGGAAACAACTTCTCCAGCCCCTCCACCTTTTCTTGCCATAACAGTTCCTTGAAAAGTCTGGACTCTTTCCTTTCCTCCCTCAGAAATTTTCGTGGCAACCTTTATA
The DNA here is from genome assembly GCF_902807005.1 of Chlamydiifrater phoenicopteri. Classification (NCBI taxonomy): domain Bacteria; kingdom Pseudomonadati; phylum Chlamydiota; class Chlamydiia; order Chlamydiales; family Chlamydiaceae; genus Chlamydiifrater; species Chlamydiifrater phoenicopteri. The sequence goes on along the minus strand of NZ_LR777658.1, from coordinate 208,878 downwards.
GTGTCTCCTACGGAAAAATCTGGAATATCATTTCTACACTGTTCTTGCTGTAACTCTTCTAATATATTCATATGATCAACCTCTAAGCTTCTTTTCCTGGTCTAAAACCAGCGTCCAACTATTGCCCTCTGGATCCCTAGCTATAAAACAATTACAACTAGTGTCCCACTCTATAGAAGCCTTCAAACAACTTCTCCATTTATTCACACAACGCAAAAAACTGGCCTCGTCACTGAAAACCAAACCCAATCTTGAACCCCCTAAAGGAGGAACGGAGGACTTCAAGATTACACTAAATCCCTTTTTTAAAGAAATTTTCGCTTCAAAATCGGAATTAAAAACCAAGTTTTCCTTACCAAAAACCTTTGAGTAAAACTTTCCTACAGAAATAACGTCCCGAACTCCCACTACTACGGATCCAAAACAAACAACGTCTTCTTCAGAATAGTTTGGCTGGAATTCTACACTTTCTACGAAAGACCCTGAAGCATTCAAATATTTGGCATATAAATCGGGCCTTTTATCTTGCGTAGTTGAGAGCCGTTTTTCTAACCTCCACCTCTCAATTTCTCGTCGATCTCCATTTAAGAGAACATCGGGGACCCCTTCCCCTAAAAAATCCCTAGGCCTGGTGTACTGGGGCCCCTCCAGAAGACCGTCTTCTAAAGAGTCTTTATTTGCACTTTCTGTATTACCCAAAACTCCGGGAACAAACCTAGCCACAGACTCCACTAAAACTAGAGCTGGGACCATGCCACTCATTAATACGTAATCCCCGATGCTAATCTCCTCGTCCACCTCCAAATCCAGGGCCCTTTGGTCAACTCCTTCATAATGTCCGCACAAAACCACAAGGTGAGAACATTTGGCAAGCGCTCTACTCTTTTTTGCTGTTAAAAGCTCCCCTTGAGGAGAAAGATAGATGACCTTGCTATCTCTCGTCCGGACTTTTCGAATTGCAGAAACTACCGGCTCCGCCATAAGAAGCATCCCCCCCTCACCACCGAAGGGAACATCGTCAACCTGTTTCCACTTACCAAGACCAAATTCCCGGATATCATGTCTGTGAACGGAAAGCACGCCTTTGGCGATAGCCTTAGAAAGAATCCCCTGTCGAAGTGGACTTTCGAAGAACTCGGGAAACAAAGACAAAAGATCTATCCTCATTTCCCTAAAAATCTACTTGCTCGCAGGCTCTTTGATACGATTATCTCTTTTTTCTGATAATCGCTTACGATAAGCTCTACGTTTTTTGCACAAAACCGCTCTGCGTTCTAGTTTTTTTGTCAAATACTCCTGATAAACCCCTGGAGCGCCCCTTTTAACTAGAACGGAAGCTTTTTCTGTAAGCTCTGCCCCCTGAGACAACCAGTAAAAAATACGCTCCCCGTGTAACTTGTAATTCACCTGCCCTCTGGGATCGTACCATCCTAGCATTTCAACATACTTACCATCTCTAGGAGAACTAGTTTCTGTAAGAACGAGTCTATATACTACGCCATTTCTCCGACCTTGTTGTCGTAAACGGATTTTTAGCGCCACTTGTTTCCTCCGCTCATTTTCTTTTTTATTTGCTCAACTTTTTCTTTAGTCATGCCCTTAAAAAATTTCTTAGATTGAGCCATTTTTTTGCGAAATTGATTGATGTCGCCGATCGTAACACCTGCGCCAAGAGCAATCCTCTTCATACGCCTCATATCAAGGGCTACTAACTCCTTCCTTTCTTCAGGAGTCATCGATAATATCATGGCTTCTGTTTTCGTAAACTCTTTTTCCGAAGCTTCTAGCTCTTTTTCTTTTACTCCCCCTCCGAAACCGGGGAACATCTTCATAATTTTTCTTAAGGGCCCCATCCTTCGAAAAATTTTCATTTGTTTGTAATAATCCTCGTAAGTGAAGGTTGCCTTAAGGAGCTTCTCTTCCAAAGCGCGATCTTCCTCTTCGGAAACAAGCTCTCGGACCTCCCTCATAAAACTCCGAACGTCCCCTATACCAACAATCCGATCGGCCATGGACTCTGCATCAAACTCCCTGAGATCCTTTACTCGCTCTCCGCAACCCTCAAATTTAATGGCCTTTCCAAGAACCTCTTTAATAGAGAGAACACACCCTCCCTTGGCATCACCATCTGTCATTGATAGAATCAACCCCGTGATTCCAACTCTATCATCAAACGCTTTTGCAACTCTAACAGCATCCTGCCCCATAGAAGGATTCATTACAAACAGCCTCTCTCCAGCAGGAACACTTTTATGTAGACTCTCAAGCTCGTTCATAAGACAGTCGTCAACATTGAGTCTTCCCGCAGTATCTAAAACAACCGCGTCATAGCCGCTTCTCTTGGCCTCTTCGAGAGACTTCTTGGCCACAGAAATAGGATCAGACTCATTTGCGGGATCAAATACATCTACTCCTATCTGCCGACCTAAAATTTTCAACTGTTCGACAGCGGCGGGTCTCTTTAAATCACAGGGAACCAACAAAACTTTTTTACATTTTTTTTCAGATAAGAATAAGGCTAGCTTAGCGGCTGTCGTCGTTTTCCCTGCTCCTTGCAATCCACATAGAAGAATAACTCCAGGTTTCCCTGAACAAAGAAGCTCAGAATCTGAGCTAGAAAGCATAGACAGGACCTCCTGTCTAACACAAGACAGGAAAACCGTCCCCGGATCACTACTCTTGAGCAAAAGTTCCTTAGAAACTTTCTCTTTTATGGTAGAAATCAAGCTTTTGACTGATGTGTAATTAACGTCAGCATCTAAAAGAGCTAGTCTAATCTCTCGTATAGCCTCAGAAATACCTTGCTCCGTGACACGCCTAGCCCCGGTGAAGGACGAAAAAACCTTAGACAGCTTCTGGGATAAATCTCCAAACATCGATCAAAAAAGCAAAGAAAAGACCCCCAAGGGTACTGAAAAAAAATTTCCTATTCAAGAAAAAAATTATCGAAAAAGTTGGATAAATCGATCTCTTCCAAATAAATCTTGGTCTAAAGACACGGAAGAGCACCCAGATGAAATAAATAACTCTTTCAGCCTATCCCCCTGTAAAGATCCAATCTCTAACCACCCCACTCCTCCAGGAGCCAAAAAATCATTCAAGCCTTCTGCTATCCGATAATAAAACTCATATCCATTCTTAGGCGCCACTAGAGCCAACCACGGTTCTTGGCAACGAACTTCTGGCTCTGCTGTCACTACTTCTTGGTAGGACAGGTATGGAGGATTACAGACGAAAGCATCACAACTAGAAGAAAACGGAGCAAACAAATCCCCCTCAACAATCTCTACCTCTAGTTGGTTGTCTATTGCATTCTTCTCTGCTACCTCCAAAGCTTGAGGGCAGATATCCGACAGAACTACACGAATATCTGGGAAATTTTTTTTGACAGCTAAACCAAGGCAACCACTCCCGCAACAGACATCTCTGAACTCTTTAATCTCAGAGCCCCGCTTTTTTAGATAAGAGCAGATCTTGTCAACCAAACCCTCCGTTTCCTGACGCGGGATTAAAACCTTAGGAGATACTGTCAAACATAGCCCATAAAAAAATGCTCTCCCAAAAATGTACTCCAGCGGCATTCTCTGACATCGAACCCTAACACAAGAAAAATAATTTTCTATCTCCTGCTTTTTTAGCTCAGAAATATACTCTAAATCAGAAAACCGAGACAAACCCAGTAAAGACAACAATAACCATCCAGCTTCCCGATCTGGATAAAGAACTCCAGACTTTCGAAGAATATCTGCCCCCTGATCCAGGACTCTTCTCACGTCCTTATTCATGATTCTAATCTTTTTTGATAAAAGAATCTAACCAACGCCTCGGTAATACAATCTAAATCCCCTTCCATAACTTTATCAAGGTTATACAAAGTTAAGTTGATCCTATGATCTGTTATTCTATTCTGAGGAAAATTATACGTTCTGATTCTTTCAGACCTGTCCCCGCTACCCACCTGGGACAACCTTAATGCGGACTCAGCCTCCATCCTTTTTTTAGCTTCAGCCTCACGCACTTTTGCATTCAAAATCCTCATAGCTTTGTCTTTATTTTTGTGTTGACTCCTTTCATCCTGACAGGTGACAACTGTTCCTGTTGGGATATGCGTGATACGCACAGCTGAATCAGTAACGTTAACATGCTGTCCTCCGGCTCCTGAAGCTCTAAAAGTATCTATTTTTAAATCTTTTTCATCTATGACGACTTCTGCTTCAGCAGGCTCCAGAAGAACAGCTACAGTAATAGCCGAAGTATGAACTCTACCTTGAGTTTCGGTTGCAGGAACTCTTTGCACCCTATGAGTCCCCGCCTCATATTGAAGCAATCTTTTCACTCCAGAACCAGAAACCCCCATAACATACTCTTTATATCCTCCTATGGAAGACTCTGATACCGACAAAGGCTCTGTCTTCCACCCTCTACTAGAAGCGTATAAAAGATACATTCTCACGCAATCACCAACGAAAAGAGCTGCCTCATCTCCCCCGGTACCAGCCCTTAACTCCATAATTACATTTAGATCGTCGTCCGGATCAGGAGGAACTAAAAGACTTTCTAGTTTTGAGGACAATGCAGCCAACTGAGCTTCTATAGAAAGAAGGCCTCCTTCCAAAAGCTCTATCATCTCTTGGTCTTTTTCTAACTGCAACGCGTCTCGATCATCTTGAGCTATCTTCTTTAATCGACAGATCTCGTCTACAACATTTTTAATGCTAGATAAGTATGCGTGTTCTTTTGTTAATTTTTCATACTCTTTGGGATCTCCAAAAACGTTTGGATCAGCAAGCAGCTTTTCTACCTCTTGCAAACGAGTTATACAAACAGAGATCCTTTCTTCCATAACCAAGCAGCCCCTTTCTAGAAATCAAATTAAATTGTTGCTAAAATCAAAAAAAAACTCATTCCAAGAGCCCCTGGAACGAGTTTCAATAAAGAGTAAATATAGCAGGAAAACTCTACTTTTTCTTTTTCGCAGGCGCTTTCTTTGCTCCCGAAGCCGACTTCTTCTTTTCAGCAACAGGCTTCTCTGCTTCACTGGAGGATGCGGCAACCGGCGGCTTCACCGCTCCTTTCCCATATCGCTTCATAAATTTATCAACACGCCCCTCACTGTCAATAAACTGCTTACTTCCAGTAAAAAATGGATGCGACGACGAAGAGACGCTGACATAACAAACCGGATACTCCTTACCTTCAAAAATCTCAGTCTTCTCAGAAGTAAAAGTAGATCCACAAACAAACTTGTAGCCAGTCGAAGAATCCACAAACAACACTTGATGATACTCAGGATGAGTGTTCTTTTTCATATTGACAACTCCAAAAACAACGCCTTATAAGACAAGGCCAAAGGAAGATTCTACTGAATCATTTAATGAAAAATCAAGAAAAAATGTCGGAGAAATCTCTAGTGACCATTAGTGCAAAAATAAAATTCTTAACACTACTTTTTACGTGCTTTCTCTCATTTCCTGTATCTGCAGAATTTTCTAGACAAGTTCTCAAAGAACAACTCCTGACGGGCTCTTCGGGAGATTATATCGTGTTAGCCAAAGGCAGAAGTTTTAGCTTTCTGTCACTTCAAAAGACTCTTTCTAAAAAAATATTTATAGAAGAGGTGTTCTTCCCACACCTACCTCAAGGATCCCAGCAGGAACTATTCAACCTTTCAAGCAAAGACGCCTTATTACAAAAGTATCCAGGAACAAAAACCCACTTAACCTTATCTGAAGAAAACCTCTTTTCTTTGGAAGATCCGAAGGCTGATATTAACATGCTTTGCTTCCTGAATACCCTACTTCACCTACCTTTTTCTCCATCACCCTCCTCCTCAAAAAAAACTCAAGAAACTTCTTTTTTACCCCTCACCATTGATGGAGAGCGCTCTCCTAAAGTTCCCGTCAGGGTTTTTGAATCCTTTTGGCCCGAAGACCATTCTCCTTTGAGTGGAAGAAAAATTCTAATCTATCTTACCGACCCCACCATTTCCCCATTCCCAGCCAGAGTTGTCATAGAATCACCCAGGGGAAGAATAACTATTCGGAGTATAAATCTTGGGAAAAGCAAAAGTTAACCGCTCTCGTCATCTTAAGAAACTTGAATTTAAAAAAATTTACCTTTACTCTCCCCTCAAACCTAGTCTTCAGCTGATTGTGAGTCGGTATAGTAGAAAATAATAACTTTACCCGCTGTTTTGCATGAAAAAAACTTTTTCTCTGAATAAAAGTCGTCAAGTTCTTCACTCTTCTTACAAGCTTTTAAAACAAAAACGACTGAAAAAGCATCCTGAAAAAAAGGCTCTCCTAGAAAAAAAACTTGAAAGCTTAGAAGATGCTATTTTTCAGAAAGACTCTGAAGAAGCCTCTTCCCAAGCTCAGCAAGTTCTTTCCATCGCCTCAACTATCCCTGAGCAAACTTTCTTATTTAGAGCTTTTGATTTCTCTAAAAATTTATTCTTAGCAGTGGTCTTTGCTCTACTTATCCGTCAATTTTGGTTCGAGCTTTATGAAGTACCAACAGGTTCTATGAGACCCACCATAAGAGAGCAAGATCAAATGTTGGTGTCAAAAACCACCTTTGGACTACATATCCCCTTCAAAAAAAGACCGATAGCATTCAAAGAATCTTCTTTAACACGGGGCAGTCTTGTAATATTCACAGTCTCAGACATGAATGTCCCTGATTCTGATACAAAATATTTTGGTTTTATACCTGGAAAAAAACGCTACGTTAAGCGTTGTATTGGGAAGCCCGGCGACTCTGTATATTTCTATGGAGGCAGAATATACATCGTTGACAAAGATCTTAACCCCGTCCCGGATCTATCCTCTGAAGAATTACTAGAAAAATATTCTATAGATTCTATTTATCACTGCCCATTTCTTTCCTTTAGCGGAGCAACTGAAATCGAAAGATCCTCTTCTAAGGGAGTGACGGTGTTTTACAAACAAATGAATCAAAGGCTAGGAAAGATTGACTTCTTCAACAACCAAATGAAGGGTTCTTTCTTTAACTACGAATGGAAGGAAGACAAACCTGCTTTACTTCGCTATCGAAGAGATGAACCTGTCAGTTATGCAGATCTTTTCGGCATCGGAAACTATGGAATGGTTCGCATTCTCACACCAAGTCAGGCTCTGGAGTATTATCCCGCCTACAAGACTCCCTCTGTGCATCCTATAGCCTATTTAGAAATTTACCACACGCCAAATACTAGTTATCCTTCCCCTTGGCTATATTCCACAAAAAAAGTCCCATTATTACCAACTATACACCCTTTTAGCACTCTATTACCTCTTAGAAAAGAACATATTCATCTAATAAAGAATAATTTAACCACCTCTCGATTTATTGTTTCTTCTGAAAAAGCCTTTAGGTACAGCAGCAACCACGAAAGCCCTCCTAACATTTCTTTTGCTATAGATCTACCTGGCATTCCTGACGGTTGCTATGAGTATGAAAAAGGGCAAGCGTATAAAATCAACTGGGGAGGCATTAGGAAGCGCCTTCCAACTTCTCACCCCCTCATGGACCTAAACCACAAGCAAGTCATCCAACTCTTTAATTTTGGAATAGTCTTTAGCTCTTTTTACTCACCCGCCAATAGATCGCCCCTTCAATTACCATATAGATATGCTTTCTACAACAAGGGCAATCTATACCTAATGGATGCTCCTGTATTCCTTAAAAAGGATCCAGCCTTAATGAAATTTATTGAGGAAGAGAAAGAAAGAGCCGCCCAGTCTTCAGAAGATCAACCGTACGTCGCCTTTATAGATCAGGGAGAACCTCCTTCTTTTCAAAAAGACAAAGAAGCGTTCACTCATTTTATCACAAAATTTGGAATCAAGGTACCTGAGGGACACGTAATGGTCCTTGGCGATAATTATCCCATTAGTGCAGATAGCCGGGAGTTTGGTTTCGTGCCGATAAACAACCTATTAGGAACTCCTGTCTGGAAATTCTGGCCGTTCGGAGAAAGTTTTGGAAAACTACCTCAACCTCCAATCCCGAAATCTCCCAGCTTCTTTATTGTTAATGGAACAGCAGCCTTTTTTGTTATCTGGCTTTGCATTTCTGCCAAACGAAAAAGATCTCGGCGTTTATTTAAATAGCGTTCCAAATCAAAACTCTCTAATAAAAACCTAAGCTTTACGAATGACTATTCCTGTCTCATATCCGTTGATGTCATAAACATCCGCTTGCTCGTCATCCCTGAAAACACACTCTGTGATCAACGTTTCGTTACAAATATATTCTCGAAAAGCCTCAAATGCCGAGAAAACTTCTGGAAGAGCTCTTATCGATACAATAATTCTATCCGTTACATCCAGTCCCAAATTTTTTCTGGCCGTATTTATTTTATTCACAAGCTCTCGAGCAATACCTTCAAAAATTAAATCTTGAGTCAACCGCGTATCCAGGACCAGGGTGAAGTTATCAGAATTTTGTGCAATGTACCCGGGTAGAGCATTTCTTTGAATTATCACATCATCCAAAGACAAAGAAATACTGTCTCCTTCCGGCAAAAGACAATTTAGCCTCTCTCCTTTTTCTAAAGACTTGAGTTCCTCTGGGGAAACGGTTTCCAAGAACTCTTTTATAAAATGCATTGCTGAGCCAACTTTTTTCCCTAACTCTCGATAATTCGGCTTTGCAGAAACCTCAACAAAATCTGGAAGCTTATCATAAAAAATCGCCTCCTTAAGATTAAGCTCTTCCAATATCAGCTGCTTACACTCAAGAAGATCTGCCACCCTCTTTTTATCCCCGACAATATGTATTGAGGGCAGCGGTTGCCTCACCTTTAATTTGTGTTGCTTTCTGACAGAGTGTCCCATACTGACGACTTCTCTGACGTTATCCATCATAGCGTCCAATCTGGGATCAACTGCGGAAAAATCCACCTCTGGATAATCACACAGGTGTACAGATTCCGGCATAGAATCTTTTCTAAGCTGCAAATAAACTTCTTCTGCAACGAAAGGCATAAATGGAGCTAAAAGTTTTGAGAAATCTAAAAGAACATTGTACAGAGTATAAAAAGCAGCTCTACGATCTGCTGTATCTTCAGCTTCCCAAAAGCGTCTTCTTGATCTTCGGATATACCAATTGGTCAAGGAGTCTACAAACTCTACTAAAGGTTGAACAGCTGAATTAAGATCATAAGAATCTAATCCTTTCCTGACCTTATCTACAAGACCTTGAAAGGCAGAAAAAAGCCATAAATCCGTCTGTTGAAAAGACTTTTCCTTAGAAAAGTCCATGGAAGCGAAGTCGTAGATTTTTGCATATGTCTGGAAAAATGATAGTGAACTTCTTAAAGGAATAAGAATTTGCTTGAGAACACCTTCTACCCCTTTCTCAGAAAACTTTAAATCCTCTCCTTTAACGACGACGCTACTCAACAAATATAGTCGAAGGGCATCGGCTCCGTACTTATCTAAAATGCTCTTTGGGCTCGGATAATTGCTTAACCTTTTAGACATCTTATTGCCATCTTCGGCAAGAACTAATCCGTTTACTATCGCATTCTTAAACGCAGGGCCTCCGAAAAGAGCTGTGGATATGACGGTAAGGGTATAAAACCACCCTCTTGTCTGATCTAATCCTTCAGCAATAAAATCTGCGGGAAAGGCCTGCCTGGTTTTTTCAGCATTATCAAAGGGGTAGTGGTTCTGCGCGTAAGGCATAGCCCCAGAATCGAACCAACAATCGAAAACTTCAGAGACTCTATGATAAACTTTTCCATCAGCTACAATCTCTATAGAATCAACAAAATGTCTATGCAAATCCTCCACAAAGACTCCTGAGAGTTCTTCTAATTTTTTTACAGAGTCTACAACTATGACATCACCATCATCACTTCTCCAAACTGGAATAGGCGTTCCCCAGTAACGATTCCTACTAATGGCCCAATCTCTAGCGCCCTCAAGCCACTTTCCGAAGCGACCATTTTTAATATGCCCCGGGACCCATGATATTGCTTCATTAGAGGCAAGCAACTCCGATTTAATTTTTTCTACAGCGACAAACCAAGATTTAACTTCCTTGTAAATTAACGGTTCGTCTGTACGCCAACAAAATGGATACCTATGTTTGATAGTCCCTCTATAAAACAAACGGTCTCGATCTCGAAGATCCTTTAGAATTTTTTTAGAACCTTCTTTGAAACTTAGGCCAGCGTAATCTGGAACTTCTTCAGTAAAAACACCAAAATTATCCAAAGGACAAACTGAAGGAACGTTCTTTTCTTTACATAGAAAATGATCAGCTTCTCCAAAAGCGGGGGCCATATGAACGATTCCCGTTCCATCAGTCTCTTCTACAAAATCCCCCAATAGTATACGGAAAGCCCCTTCAGAACGTTTTTCTTCAAAAAAAGAAAAGGGAGGCTCGTAAGAAGCCCCCTCTAAGCTTCTTCCTGGAATTTCCTCTAAAACATCCAACTTCGCTTCTTCTTTAAACCAACGATCTAAACACCCTTTCCCGAGAATAAATTCTTGCCCACTATCTTTATGTAGAACTCTGAGATATGTAATATCCCTTCCAATAGCGACTCCCATGTTTGAAACTAATGTCCAAGGAGTAGTTGTCCAAACTAGCAGACTAGCATTGTCATTTTTGAGAGGAAACTTTATGACAACAGAAGGGTCTTCCACGTCCTTGTAATTCTGTCCTGCTTCAAAATTAGATAACGGAGTACCTAACTTCGTTGAGAAAGGGACAACTTTAGTTCCTTCGTAAACAAGTCCTTTTTCATATAACTGTCCAAACACCCACCAAACACTTTCCATGAAAGAAGGGTCCATTGTTTTCCATGTTTCAGAAAAATCTACCCACCGCCCTATACGTTCGGTAAAATGCTGCCATTCCCCAACGTATTTTAGGACTATTTTTCTACATTCTTCATTGAAAGCTGCGATACCAAACTCCTGGATAGAACTAGGAGAGTCAAACTTAAAGGTTTTCTCCACCTCATACTCGACAGGGACTCCGTGACAATCCCATCCGAATCTTCTCGGGACAAAAAAGCCTTTCATGGAGGCATATCTACCTACAACATCTTTAATAGTCCCTGCTAATAAGTGTCCATAGTGAGGCAACCCCGTAGCGAAAGGAGGGCCATCATAAAAAGAAAATAGGGGACTATTTTGACGCTTTTCTAAGCTTTTTAGAAAAATTTCACTACTCTTCCAAAAATCGAGGATTTCCAATTCCCTATCAGAAACAGAGGCTTCCTTTCTATTCGAATTACTAGACATGAGTTCTATTTACTCTACAAAAATATAAAATCTTTACAAACCGGCCGAGACGGACTAGGCCTTTCCAATTAAGACCCGAAAACTCTAGAAGTCCCCGAAAACGGACGGGTTAGCGCATAAAAAACTTCCGGAAACAAAACAGGGGTGGAACATACCACGTAGAGAAATAAAGAACAACTTAGACAAAAATAAAACGTTATCTCTCGTCAATAAATCTTAATAGAGTCCACTATAAAATTAGAAAATTTTTCACATTTTTTAATCAAATGTACTTTTTACTTAAGTTTTTGCTTTATTTTAGGTAAAATCTCTGCCCTGGGGGTGTAAAGGTTTCGACTTAGGAATGAAGCGTTAACTGCATGCGGAGGGTGTTGGCTGGCCTCCTAAAAAGCCAACGAAACAATAAGTGCCGAACCTAAGGCCGAATGCGAAATTATTAACTTTGCTGATATTGCCTACGAGCAAAAAGCTGCTTAAGTTGATAGCGTAGCGTTGCTGTCGTCTGGCGCAAGCTAGCGACCCGGCGCCCAACGATTCCGCCAGAGATCGTTGAAGCGCCGTCATAGATCTGGTAAGGAAGCCACACTGGTACTCCTTTGGTTGCTTTCCGAGATAAAAAGGGGTCGTTTGTTCTTTTAGCAGCTCAAGACTCAGAGGGCGAACGTTATTAATCTTGGGCTAAGCATGTAGACGTTATCAGGGAGTTTGCTAAGGACGAGAGTTCGATTCTCTCCACCTCCAAAATTAGAAGAAACTAAACTTGGTACTTTACATGAGTTTACTTATAGAAGTTAAGCCTAATGAATTACCCTTAAATGTTTTAAAAACAGACGCTTCCATTATAAGCAAAAACGACAAGTACTTTAAACCCGTAGACGGAATAGACCTTAGAGGTTACTGGACGTTTATGCCTCTAGGATTCTTTATTTCGCAACTAATCCCAGTGGTCGGCATTGTAACAGGAAGCATGGCCATTGCCGCAGCTCAGAAAAATAAGCGTTTAATTATTGAAAACACCTCCATAGAAACCTTTAAGAGAAGCTCTGCCGCAGAAATCCGTTTAACTCAAGCTTTCGGCGTGCTAGCTATATTAGGGCTTGCCTTACCCGTATTTCTAGTAGCTTGTGCTGTAGTCGCCATAGCAACAATCATTACGGCGATTTTAGTTGTGATTCAATTCGCCCTACTTCGGCTTGTAACCTTATTGAAACCCAGAGTTTTTATGCGGGCGATAGACCTTAATCCTGCAGTCCAAGTATAACCTAAAAACATGGCTAAATAAAACCCTGGAGACTCTCTGTTCTCCTTTTTAGGCAGTAAAACGTATCTGAGAGAATTTTATGGAAATAGCAGCAGCTGTTGGAAAACTAATTTCTGACGATCCTTTTGATACTCACAAAATTCCCCCAGGCTTCTTTACTAAAGGAGATAAGATTTGTGTTGTAGTAAGAAACATTGATCCCAGAGGAATTCTCAGTCATATTCCTAAAACTCTTTTTGTTCTGCAGTTAATTCCTCTTGTTGGCATCGTGGCCGGCGCTATCACGTTTCGCGCTGCTTATAGGAACGAGCGCCTCATAAAAGAGACGACCGGACTTCCGGGCCTTGATAACGACTCTCTACTCACGATTCGTTCTACCCAAGTATGGGCCATTCTTTCTATGCTCGGCCTAGCTCTTCCTGTCTTTGTCCTTACCCTAGCTTTAGCCCTTGTCGCCGCCACCATAGCATTCCTAATAATAGCTCCGACACTCTTAGTAAGAACATTCACCCTAGGCACTAATAACCCATAACCCAACTCTCGTAAAATAAAAAATTAAAATGAATGATCCTTTGCTAAACAGCTTACTTCTGTAATCTTTTAAATCCATATTACACAGAATCCCTCCACTACTTCTGTCGAATAAAACCCCGTGCCTTTTATGAAAAAACTTGTTAAAATAGCAGCGCTTTTTATTTGACTTAGAGGCTTTTGTGGAAATACCCGTTCTTGTTGGCCCTTCGGGAGCTTCTCGAGTTCCAGGAAAATACTACACAACATTCAGAGGATCTCTCCTCGGAACCTTTCAATACGTAGACCTCGACCCCAGAGGGCTTATTTCAGAAATGCCCTGGTACTTTGCTCTTCTCCAATTAGTGCCTGGGATAGGAATAGTAACTGGAGCAATAACTCTCCGAAGCGTTTATAAAAACAAAAAAGCAATACATCGAGAGACCGGATTAAGAGAAATTCCAGATAGGCCCATTTTACGCGATCTTCGCATAGCAGGTCTTTTCGGCCTCCTCTCAATGCTAGGCCTCTCCCTCCTCGCTGTTCTGATAATAGCGGCAGTTATTTTAGTAATAGCCTTGTCTCTTTTGATGCAACATAGTTACAGCCTTCTTGTTAATTTTGTCAAAAGTCAACTGGTATTAGATTCCTCATCACGCCCCCTGCAATCAGATCTCAAAAAAAATTCAGTGCCTTGCAGAAAGTCCTAACGAGCAAGCCCCCTCTTCCGTCTCGTCTAATACCCTCTTGGTTTGCGAAGAATGGATCCTTTTCAAATAGAACTCCGCTACATTCCCTCAGATCCCATCACGAAACAACTGATTGCTATCCAACTATAGAATAAAATCTCGTGCTTTTTATGAAGAAACTCATTAAAACACTGATTCTTTTTATTTAATTTAGATGCTCTTATGGAGATAGCTGTTTTCGTAGGACCTTCAGATACCCTTCGCCAGCCAGACAAATGCTACGATCGGCCTCGAGTATGGCGAAAAAGCACTTTTCAATGTATAAACGTTGATCCCAGAGGGCTGGTGACTGAAATGCCCTTATACTTTTTTCTGCTCCAATTAATACCTGGGATAGGAATAATAACTGGAACCATAACTCTTTATTGCGCATATAAAAACCGGCAAACTATTCTTCGGGAGTCTGGACAGAAAGAAATTCTAGATCGGAATGTTACCAACAATCTGCGCTTAACCATTGTCTTCGGCATCCTTTCGATGCTAGGCCTTTCTCTTATTGCTATGCTAGTGCTGTATGCGGTTATGCTAGTGATGATTTTTTCTCTTGCAGTAGAGCTAAGCTGTTACTCCAGCATAGACTTTTTCAGAAAGCTGCTAAAGCTAGATTTCTCATCAAAACTTTCGTAACTATCCTTAAAAAAATTTAAAAACTAGAAAAACTTCCAAGTCGAATCAAAAGCAGATCCTCTCGTTCTTGCCTAAATGAAAACTTCTATCCCAAGCAGCTGTTTTGAAGACATGAAAGAAAGGAAGACAAAAGCCTTAAAAAATTACAATATTTTTGCCGCTGCTGCGGCAAGTTCTGAACGCTCTGTCCTGGACATAAACATGTGACCATAGAGAGAAAGATTGCGGAACTTACCTACCAAATAAGTTAATCCATTAGAATTTTCGTCGAAATATGGACTATCTATTTGTGTCGGATCTCCAGTAAGAATTATTTTTGTCCCCTGTCCTGCTCTAGACACAATAGTTTTGATTTCATGAGGCGTTAAGTTTTGCGCCTCGTCAATAATCATAAACACTTTAGGTAAAGATCGTCCTCTAATATAAGTTAATGCTTCCATCTCTATTTTTTTAGCAGAAATCAGCGATGGCAAGGTTTCTCCAAAATCTTCCATACCATTGAGATGGCACAAAAATTCCATATTATCATAAATAGGCTGCATCCAATGAGCTAATTTATCTTCTTTAACGCCAGGAAGAAACCCAATGTCTTTACCCATAGGCACAATAGGCCTACTTATAAGAAGCTTATTGTATATTCCTTTGTCAAAAACTTTATGCATAGCTGCAGCCAAAGCTAATAAAGTTTTCCCAGACCCAGCTTGGCCTATAAGAGTGACTAACTTCACCTCATCCCTGAGCAATAAATCTAAAGCACACTTCTGCTCTACGTTGAGAGGTTTTATTCCCCAAACAGAATCTGGAAGAGCCTTTAAAGAAACCAATTTACTAACGGAGACATCATAGCGAGCCAGAGCAGAAGATCTCTCTCCTTCCTGAAGAAGGAAGTACTCATTAGGAGATGGATCTAGATCAACAGAAATTTCTGCCTCGCCATCTTTATAAAAGGACTGTATCACTTCAGAATCCACGTCTATACGCCGAAAGCCTTTGTACAGAGATCTAAAAGCAAAACGTTGATTCTCATAGTCTCTGGATTCTATCCCCATGCTTTCAGCGCGGACGCGTCTTCCTAGGCTCTTAGTTACGTAAACAAAACGCTCTCCTCTATCAACCAACATTTGGAGGACGTCTAAAACTAAAAGTTTAGAGGCTTTCAATGTTTCATGTTGAGGAAGAACAGCGACACTTAAAAAAGTCCCGTTATCTAAACAAATTCCTTCCGAACAATTTCTAGAAGAATTTTCTAATAAATGTCTGATATTCAAAAGTGCTCTAGAAGCATTTTTTGCTGATTCATCTCGAAACTTCCCCACGGACTCTAATTCTTCTAAAACCGTAAAGGGAAGAATAACTTTACATCCTTCAAAAGAGGTTATTGCTTCTGGATCATAGATTAAGACACTAGTATCTAAAACAAAAGCTTTCTTTAATTTATTGTTTGACATCAACAAATGATTCCGAGGTGAAATCTCACACAAATTCAATTCTGTTCGTAGCTTTTCCTGCATTATTATTTCAAGCAATTATTACCATAGACATTAATACAAAAAAAATTTATTTAGCACTCTTTAAGATGGAGCGCTAGTTGTTTGGCAAAAATTACTACAATTTTATACAATCTGGCTTTCGAAAAGATTTCTAGCGCTTTTTCAAGAGAGGCAACATGAGAGTGAAGGTCAACGAACATATCATCTGCATTCCCCCCTACATTTCGGCGAAATGGAGTCAAATAGCTTTTCTTGAAGCCAAAGAAAGTAATGAGCACCAAGCAACTCTTCACCTGCATTTGACTGATGGAAGTGTTGTAGAAATCCCTGGCCTAGATAAGGCTATTGTAGATGTCGTTTTCAATGAGCATCTCCGTTTTTTGGAAAACTCCCAAGCAAAAAAAGAAATAGAAAAAAAAGAAGATGAAAAAATTTTTCCCCTCCTTTCACTAATACAGCAAATAACAAAAAATACAGATGTACAGATTCTGTCAGCAAAGTCTCTACTCCCCATACCAGGCTCATATCCCATAGAAATGATTTTGCAACACGTTCCAGAACATAAGGATCACTCTGATGCTCCAACAGAAGTTCTAGAAAAAATGGCTGAAATTACGAAAAACTTAGCTAATAATATTCCTGGAGCACTGCCCTCTCCCGAACCTCACTGCAACTGTTTGCACTGTCAAGTAGGCCGGTTCATCGAAGAGGAGAATGACTCAACTGTTTCAGAGTCTGATCTTTCTTTCAGATCTTGGGACATAGTTCAAAGCGGAGAAAACATGTATGTCGTTACCAATCCTTTAGATCCTAAAGAACAGTTCAGCGTCTATCTAGGAACACCTATAGGATGCACTTGTGGACAAACAACGTGCGAGCACATTGAAGCCGTCCTTTATACATAGGGGATGAAGAAAACAATCTTCTTCGCAATTAAACTCGTATCGCCATTGACTTTTTCAAAATCGTCGATATAATCTCACCCGTGATGGGGCGCAGCGTTTTTTGCTGCTCCGCCCGGCTGAGTTAATGCTTTCAGGCAAAAGAGATGAATGAATAAGGAGATGGCATGCGTCAATTACCCGTTCTATTGTTGATCCTAGGCTCTCAGCTGGTATCTCAGCAATCTTTGGCATCTTCCAATAAGAGCTCTGGAACTAAAGAGCTTTTATCCAAAGAATTCTCTTCTTTTACTGGAGAAATCAAAGGGTCAAAAGTCAGATTACGTCATGCCCCCAATGTTGGCAGCACCATCATTAAGGAATTATCTAAAGGAGACAAACTTTTAGTCGTCGGAATGAACTCCGAATATTACATGGTAAAACCTCCGTCATCAGTAACGGGATACATATTCAAAACCTTTGTACTTGATGGCGTAGTCGAGGGAGAGCAAGTCAATGTCCGCCTTGAGCCCTCTACAACAGCTCCCATTGTTACCCGTCTGTCGCGGGGAACAGAAATCAAAACCATTCCAGGGCCATCTTCACAAGGAAAATGGCAAGA
The DNA here is from genome assembly GCF_902807005.1 of Chlamydiifrater phoenicopteri. NCBI lineage: Bacteria > Pseudomonadati > Chlamydiota > Chlamydiia > Chlamydiales > Chlamydiaceae > Chlamydiifrater > Chlamydiifrater phoenicopteri. Next base: position 191,474 of record NZ_LR777658.1, on the reverse strand, counting down.
AATTGCCTTGCCAGAAGAGTGCGTGTTTTACGTAGCTAAAAACTACATCAATAATATTGGTTCTCCAGAAGTTTATCAAACTTTAGAGCATAACAGAAAAATTGCTTTAGATCTCTTGGACTCCGCAGCTTCTTTCGCTTTTAAGGAGTTAGAAAAACCTCTGAAGTCTGTCGATCTCGAATCTATCTATAGCAAAGTCAACCTTGTCCAAACAGAAGAATTTGCTGGAATTCCTGAACTGCAAAAAAAAATTCAGGAAGTTTTGGAAAAGATACAGGACCGTTACCTAGAAAAAACCTCTACGGAAGAGATCTCTAGCTCAAAACCGCTACCTCCTACGAACTCTTTTTCCTCTCATCTTCCCAAAGCTATAGAAAACTATATGGGAAAATCTCTTCTATCTCAACATATTCGCAAACAGACAACCATCAAGTGCTCTCCTCAAACTAAGGGGCGGGTGACGATGGAAAATTCTTTGTTTTCGGTATGGGCTAATATGCAAAACTCTAGCAACGTCTCGCTAGAAGATTTTTATAAAGCGGAGCAAGCTAAAGCCTCTACCTTAAGAGGAACAATAGAGCAGTATACTCACGTTGTTCGAAATAACCCAGGAGATTATCTACTCAAAGATCAAGACAACACTCTAGCCTTTCTGTATACTACCAAATTTGACATGGATGCTTGGGTTGGAAAAAAAGTTGTTGTACAAGTTGTTCCCAGACCCAATAACCATTTTGCTTTTCCAGCTTATTTCATCTTGTCTATCAGAGAGGACAAGCTTTGATTCTGACTAATCGAAGATTTCGCTAACGAACACAGCGTCTCCAGAAATTAAAGCACGAGATGAGAGCTTTTTATATTTTATCCTCTTTTTACCATTGATTTTGACCGTATACACTATGTGCACATAACCATCTGAGGTTAAAACAGCTGAAGGATTTTCCGAGAACCCTTTTTCTATCTCCTTTACCTCATTCCATTGAGTTTCTATATCAGAAATAGAAAAACAAGATAGGTTTTGGGGTCCAATAAGCGAGTTATTTGCAAAGACAAACAAAGTATTCATCCCATAAACAGCGGTAACAGAAGTGTCTGGATTAGGCCATGGACTCGTTTCTACTTCAGACCAGCTTTTGCCTTCATCAAAAGATCGAGAAAATAAAATGCTTGCTCCTGTATCGTAACTCGAACCCGCATGATTACGACATACTAGTAACAAACTATCATCGCCAAGAGATACTAGAGACGGTTCTTTAGGTTGTTTATCAAAGCTTGTGGAATATACTGGGCCTCTTTTCCCCTTCCATTTTCTGAGTTTGATATCCACTACTTCTAACCAAACAGAGGTCGTTGTTGTTAATTTTTTGGAATAGGGGTAACAAGCATAAACGGGCAGATACATCATTCCTAAAGATCTTTTCACTAATGGAGCATTCCTCATTGAGCCTAAAATTCCTGGAGGCAAAATTTTCTCCTCTCCCCATAAACGCCCTCCACTAGACGAAATCTTAGCACAAGAGTGGGAAGAGCCCTCCCTCTGTTTTTCATAAAACAATATAATCTCCTTTGAAGAAATTTTGGCTAATATAGGATTGCTATGCGAACTTTTTTCGCTCTTAAAAGGCAACATTAGATCTTTCCATATTCCCCCCACGTATTCCTTTGCCACAAGCCTTTTAACTGAACAGTCTTCTTCCCAAACAACCAGAAGCCTCCCCCCTAAATCTACAATGCTAGCTTTATCGCTATTTGTACTCTCTGAAGAAAGAATACACTCTTCCTCATCACATACATTATCCTCCCAGAATACTTCTCCTGAAACTTCCCGAAAAAAACCTATTAACGCAATAAAGAAGACGATGAAACACCGACAGAACATAAAACCCTCTAAAAATAAAATAAATATTTTACATTCAGAAGGTTTTATGTAGAACCTCTAACAGCTCTCTAGAAACAATTTCTAAACAAAGCTCTTTCAATATATGGATTTGAAATCAGTTTTACCTCGAAACACTCGATATATGTAAACAGCATAAGCAATAACAAAAGGCAGCCCTATTAAAACAATAAGAAGAAGCACCTTCAACGTCTTTGCTTCTACTGCGCTGTTGTAAACAGTGAGGGAATGCTCTGGAGACACTAAAGAACGCAATAAATTAGGAAAAAGCATTACACTACTAGAAACAACTAAACAAACAAGGTTGCAAACAGAAAAAAAGAAAGCCTGGCGATACTTAGCTATTCTAACTTTTTTGACAGAAGCAACCAAAGCCAAACAACTAGCTAAAACACAGCCAATCATAACAGGATAGCCTGCTCCGAAAAGAAGTTCCTTTAACTTTAAAGTAGTTACTACAACTACAGTGAGCTGAAGAACCAAAAATATAGACACTAGCTGAGACATTTTTTGAGAAATCCGCTGCTCCAACTCTCCATCTACTTTAATTAAAGAAAAGCAGGCCCCATGAATAGAATATGCGGAGACTACCAATAATCCACATAATACTGCGTAAGGGCGAAAGAAAAGAGACCAAGATATTTCTGCATAAGAAATATCTGGAGCTATAGGCAACCCCATTAATAAATTTCCAAGAAAAGCACCTAAGAAAAATGCTATTAATGAACCAGAAAAAGCAAAGGAACAATCCCAAAACTTCTTCCACCTTTTTGATTCACTTTTACTACGAAACTCCAAAGATACTCCTCTGAGAATTAACATAGTCACAAAGCTCCACATGGGCATGTAGAATATAGACAACAATAATGCATAGGCACTGGGAAAGCCAGCAAACATCCCCGCAATAACAATAATTAACCAGACTTCATTCCCGTCCCAAACAGGCCCTATAGAGTTCAGAAGCTTTCTTCTGTCCTCTTCCGTTTTTGACAAAAAATATATGGAACTGACACCTAAATCAAAGCCTTCTCCTAAAGAGTAGGCGAACACAGCCACAGCCAATATGACATACCAAAGAACTGCAAGCGTATTCTCAGAAAAAAGAGAAGAAAAAACTCCAGAAGAAAACGTACTTAGCATTTGATAACCTCTAAACTCTAATTTCTTTCAGCTTATTCTTGTTCAGGTCCCTCTGAAATTTTTTTCAAAAGTAAAGTCGTAAATAAACCAAATAATAAGCAAAAAATAATACTAAAAAGAACCAAGGATTGGATAACTTGTCCTCGATTAACAAATAACGAGGTCGCGTCTTTGACTCTCATCAAACCTTGCACAATCCAAGGTTGTCTTCCTATCTCCGCAGCTGCCCAGCCAACCTCATTACAGATAGCCGGTATCAACACGGAAAAGGATAAAAGCCTAAAGAAAAAGTTTGATTGAGCCCACCTTTTTCCTTTGTATGCTGCGATACCAGTAATGGCAAGAAGAAACATCACGCCCCAAAGAGCTATCATTAAATGATACAATTGAAATACTACTTGAACATTTGGAATATCTTCTTTACTGAAAGCGTCCAATCCGGTTACCGGAGTATTGATGTTCCTGTGAACCAGTAAAGATAAAGCTCCAGGAATGGCCACTCCATGAACTTTTTCGTTTTCTACATCAACGTATCCGAATAACCATATAGGCGTTCTTTCCTTAGTTTTAAAAACTCCTTCAAAGGCAGCCAATTTTGCTGGCTGATTAACGGCTAGGTGTCGCGCAGTGGTATCTCCTGACCACAACTGCAAGACCAGCAAAATTACAGCTGTTATAGAGCTTACTTTCAAACCCTTAACAGCAAACTCTAAATGTCTTTTTTTCCATAGATAGTAAGCGGAAATGCTTAATACAAGAAAACATCCGGATAACCAAGCCCCCAAGGTGGCATGGGTAAATCTGTCTAAGAAGGAAGGAGAAAAAACAGCTTTCCAGAACGACTCTATCACCGGAACCTCTTGTCCATTAACAATAGCCATCTTGTACCCTGAAGGTGTCTGCATCCAAGAATTAGCCGCTATGATCCAAAAAGCGCTCATATGAGCACCTAATGCCACCATACATGTGGAGAAAAAATACATTTTCTCAGAAACCTTGCCTCTGCCAAAGACCAAAACACCAAGAAAACCAGATTCCAAAAAAAAGGCGAAAACACCTTCACTTCCAAGAAGCGTTCCAAAAACATTGCCCACATAGGTAGAAAATCTGGCCCAATTAGATCCGAACGAAAAGATCTGCATTAACCCAGTGACGACTCCAACAACAAACAGTAAAGAAAAAATCTTAACCCAAAAGTAAGTAAGCCTGCGATATACTTCCAAGCCAGTTTTTAAAAATAGCCCCTGCATAATAACCAACATACCTCCTAATCCCAGACTTAACGGAACAAAGAGATAATGAAAACCCACGAACAAACCAAATTGAATTCGAGACAAAAGCAAAGCATCCATAAATCAATTCTGTCTAAAAGATTAAAAAAAGTTTACCATACACGAACGAAATCTTACTCTCAAGTCTATATAAACCCTTTTCCCCTCATTTGTAATTACAAAACAAATCTATTTTATTCTATAAACAAGGGTCATTCTGATCATCTTTATCAAAGCTAAACAAGTCAACTATCTATTTCTATCTAAAAATAAATAAAAATTCTTTCACCTTAAGGGTATCTTCTGTATGCTGCGGCTAAATTCTTAGAAAGATTCTTTCTCTAAAGATCCCTAATGGAAGGGGGCGATATTAAAAACAAAAGAAGAGCACGCGTGTAGTTTTGTCTGTTATGGATGCTTCCCATTTAATTCCTCTTGCCGAAATTGTTTTGATTTGGGCGTTCTTACACTACCTCTTGAAATTTTTCTGGGGAACAAGAGCCATGGATGTGGTCTTTGGCTTTTTATTCTTTTTGTTCCTATTCGTTCTTTCTGACAGACTAAATCTTCCTGTTATAAACAAGTTAATGCTTAATGTAGTGAATATCGCCGCTGTAGCCGTCTTTATTATTTTCCAACCTGAAATTAGACTAGCTCTTTCTCGAATACGCATCCGAGGAAGAAAGTATAATCTAAATGCCAAAGACCATTTTATCGAACAAATTACCAATACTGTTTACTATTTTTCCGAAAGACAAATTGGCGCTCTTATCGTACTGGAAAACAAAGACTCTCTCAACGAATACCTCAATCTATCTTCCGTTGCACTGAATGCTGATTTTTCTGAGGAATTGCTCAAATCTATCTTTGAACCTACTTCACCTTTGCACGACGGCGCAGTTATTATACGAGGAGAGGTTATTGCTTACGCTAGGGTAATTTTACCTCTGGCCCAAGATACGGCGCAACTCTCTAGGACAATGGGGACTAGGCACAGAGCAGCCTTAGGGGCCAGCCAAAAAACGGATGCCTTGATCATTACTGTTTCCGAAGAAAATGGAAACGTTTCTTTGTCTAGGGACGGGCTTCTAACCAGAGGAGTAAAGATGGATCGATTTAAGGCTGTATTAAGGAGTTTATTCGCAGCAAATAAAAATAGAAATAAATCTTATAAATCATGGCTTTCTTTCTAATGAAATCGTTTTTATTTTCTTTATTCGTAAAAAATTGGCCAAGAAAACTCGTTTCTCTAGTATTTGCTGTTAGCATTTGGTTCCTCGTTAATCAAACCACAACGGTCTCTAAAACGCTTACCAACATCCCTATTCGTATTATAGGCTTACTCCCAGAACAAACTGTCGTAGGCTTGCTTCCCACAGGATTATTAAAAAAACGAATAACTATCACTATTACAGGAAACAAAATCGTTGTCCAAGATTTACGTCCTAATGATCTTGAAGTAGTGATCGATGCTTCTGGACATAGAGAAAGTTGGATAGCTTCTATTGATAAGCACAATCTTGTAAGTCTAAATCAAAATGTAGACATAAGAAAACAAGTAACCTCTGTTGTTGCTTCGGATGTCTTTATCAACCTAACAAAATTTATAACAGAAGACATTACTGTCACTATCATGCCTCCAACAGGGAATCCTCCCAGAGGCTACGAATATCTTGATGTATGGCCTAAATATTTAAATCAAAAAATCAGCGGGCCTCAAGAACAAATTGCTGCATTAAAAGAACAAGGGTTGGAACTAACTTTAAATTTGAATAAAGTCTCTGCAGAAGAGTTAGATAAAAACTATATAGAACAAAATCACCACGACGAGGTTGTTTTCAAGGTCCCTGATAGTTGGAAAAAAATTTCCGTTCCCTTTGGAGATAATACTCTTATTACTTTAAATGATCCTAAGGCTGATTTTTTAAGAATATTGTTTCTGAAACAAGAGCTAATGCCTCTAGACGCAAAATTACCTATATTTCTTTTTTTCCCAGTCAAATATAGTGCTTCCATAAACCCTCTAGACTATTCCATCCTACCTACCAAAGCTGTTTCTCAAAAAAACGGCATCCCCGTACTAAATATTCCTTTATACGTCAAAGATGTTAGCAGACTATTCCTTGATGTCGTTAAAGATAATCTTTCAGTAGCCGTCGTGGTTATTCCTTCTCAGCAACCTAGCTCCCAGGCCAACTGTGCCATCGAGTTTATCGATGAGAAGACTCTAGAGAACACTTTTGTAAAAACTACCATAGAACACGAAACTTATGAAAACGAAATTCTGAGACAAGCTGACGAGCAACAGATTCGACACAGATTTCGAGAATACTTAAGGAAAATAACTCTCTTCAATGACAGCGGTAAACCTCTTTCCCTGTCTGCAAAAGTTAAAGAAAACAAAGTGATTATTACAGAACAAAAGCTATCACTAATGAAAAATGATATTCCTTTAAAAAAACCCTCTGGTATAACTCTAGAGCAACATTGAACCCTCAAGGACAAGCACATGTGCTGTACAGATTGTATTTCGGCTTCGACTAACTGCTTGCTTACAATAACCTGTTCTCCTTTCGATCGAAGCCATAAAAAAAGAGAAGCTATAACGTTAGCAGCATCCACCTTAATGTCTATTATTTTTCTAACATCGGTTTCTCTGATAAGCTTGGCAGCAGCAGAAATAATCACTCTACCTTCCCCCTTCTTTGGCGTGCAATCATCATACCTAGTTATAGCACTCCTTCTAGCGTCTGCTCTAATTTCTCTATCTCTGGCTATAGCTTGCATCAAATCATGGAATAAATTTTCCCGAACGATTTAGAACAAATTCACGCCGAAACTCCCCGGAATTCAAATGAGCAAGAGTCGTCAATCAAAAACAAAACATCTTCGACGCATTCTGGCAGAATTACCTCTTTACCTCTCTGTCTCCGCCATCATTCACATACTCAAATGTTTTCCTATTTCATTCATACATCTCACAGGTAAGTTACTAGGTCGAATTGCTTACATAAGCCTTAAAGATTATAGAAATACTGCACTAAGAAACCTTGCTCTAGCGTATCCAGAGAAAACTTTTGCAGAGAGGCAACAGATTGCCCAGAAATCTTTTGCTCACCTCGGAATTACTTTATTAGAAATTCTTTCCGTAGAAAGAATAGCTAAAAAAATCAATAACCTTATTCACATAGAAACAGAATCCAAAAGAGACCCTACTTTTCCCGCCACAATTATTTCAGACCTCGAATTAGAGAGTATTTATCAAAGACTTGCAAAGAAAGAAGGGCTTATCGCATTCTGCGGGCATCAAGCCAACTGGGAACTCCCATTTCTTTTTATTACCAAGGATTATCCTGGACTAGCCTTGGCGAAAACAGTCAAAAATCAGCTCCTTGATAAAAAAATCTGTAAATTACGAGAATTGCACAAAGGAAAGATCTCATCTCCCAAAGATGGTATCAGCAAATGTTTGAAAGCTTTACACCAAGGCAACTTAGTAGGTATTGTCGGAGATCAAGCTTTGCTTATGTCGACATATTCTTATCCTTTATTCGGAAGCGAGGCATGGACAACCATATCACCAGCAATATTAGCTCACAGAACCTCTGCTCCAATCATAGCTGTAGCCGTATCTAGGGAAAAACACGGTTATGTACTTCGCCCTTCCCCCCCGTTTTTTATAGACAAAGATCTGTCTCCTAAAGAAGCTTGTTCTGCTCTTATGGATAAATTGATGCGTTTCCTAGAAATTGGTATTCGACATCGACCAGAGCAGTGGATGTGGCTACATAAACGTTGGAAAAAAAAACTTCCGTCTTCCCTTAAGAAAAAATTCTCCTTTAGCCGCATCCTTATATTGCTCGATGAAAACTTTTCAAAAGAAAGAGAAGTGGTTCTTAGCCGATGGATTACAATATTTAAAGGTGCGGACATATCCGTTGCTGCAGAAGACGCCCATTCTAGACAACTAATAGCAGACATAACCTCCAAGCACCCAGAAACGAAAATATCTCTTCTAAAAGACAGCTCTGAGATTTTTTCCATTCCCAATACGTTCGAAGCTGTATTCGACTGCACAAATAACAAAGCTCTCCGAAGACACCTAAAAAAAACAGGAACAAACCACGCTTTCCCCTTAGCAAAAAAGACCACCAAAGAACTTTTTTCTCTAACAGAAAGTTTTCTTAAATAAGTCGAAACAAATCTCTTCGCGGAAAAAATTACTCTCCTCTGATAATGTCTTTTACCGAGGCTATTGCCAACATATTTGTTTCTCTGCTTCCGGAGCTACGGCTTAAAACCAAAATACGATCATCTTCTGAAAAGAACCTTTGTTCCAAACCATAAAGACATGCTTGTCTCCTCCACACAGTCCTGTTGGATTCTCCCGTCAGCATTGGATATACTCCCCATTCTGCAGAAAGCCTATGGTACAAAGAGGAAGAAGTTGTTACTGCCAAGACAGGTATTTCTGAACGGTATTTAGCCAAAAACACAGGCGATACCCCATTCTCCGTGTAAACAACAATTGCCCTTACTTTTGCTCGCTTAACGATAGAAACAACAGAGGATCCTAAAGCCTTTAGTCCAGAAGAAACATTTAAAATGCAGGCCCCATCATCACATTGAGAAAATTCATCACAACTTATGTTGCCTTCAGTCTTAGAAATAACAGCCTTCATAATATTCACTGCTTCTATAGGATAATTTCCTGAAGCTGTCTCTCCGGAAAGCATCACAGCTGAAGCTCCATCATATATAGCATTTGCTATGTCAGAAACTTCTGCCCTTGTCGGCAATAGATTATGGATCATAGATTCTAACATTTGCGTAGCAATAATACAAAAACGCCCTTTGTCTCTGGCAATTTTTGCCATACGCTTCTGCAAAACAGGAACTTCGACCACAGACAACTCTATACCTAAATCACCTCTAGCAATCATGATGCCATCAGCAACATCAGCTATCTGATTAAAGTTTTGCACTCCAGATTGGTTTTCAATCTTGGCTATGATAGGCATATCCGGTCTTCCATTCTCAGCCAAAAACTTCTTCATACTCTTAACATCTTCAGGATAACGAACAAAGGAGGCTGCCACAAAATCTACCCCTTGTTCTATGCCAAATCTAAGGTCTTCACGGTCTTTATCAGTCATGAAAGGCAGATCGACATCTACACCCCTTATACTTACGGACTTGTGGGATTTTAAAGTTCCATTAACGGTAAATTCTATTTCTAATCCATCCTCAATAATCTTGGTTACCTTAGCGTGGATATAACCGTCATCTACAAGAATCTCTACCCCAGGAGAAATATGAGAAATCACCGACGCTGGGTATAACGACACTCCCTGCTCATCGCCCTCTAATTCCCTAGCTACTAAAGAAAGCTTTTGTCCTTTGGAAATATTCATAGCTCCGTGACGAATCTTTCCTATCCGGATCTCCGGCCCTTTAGTATCCAACATGATAGCTAAAGGAACTCCTCTTTCTTGACGAAGGGTCTGCAATCTAGTAATGACTTTAGCATGTTCCTCATGGGATCCATGACTAAAGTTTAACCGAGCAATGTTCATCCCAGCATCTAATAAAGCATTTAACATCTCTTCACTGGATGTCCTTGGACCTATAGTGCAAACAACTTTTGTTCGTGTAATCATTAGCGCCTATTCCCACCAAAAAATAAAGCCTAGTTAACAAAAACCACGGGGGGTTAAAGAGGCAGTATACGCTCCAGACCAAAAAAAAAAACAAAAAATCGTTCAAAAACAAACCTATAAAAAGAAATAAAAACTTTTTCTAAAAACAAACCTTTCCTTAATAATTAATTGCCAAAAGCATCTCTGTTAAGCAACCAACATTTTAAATACGCTATCATGCAGCAAAATCATATTGTAGAATTAATTAATGTCAGAGTACGAAACCTGAAAAATGCTTCTGCTTATTTTTACTTCGGAGAAATAGTTTTACTTACCGGCCCCTCTGGATCAGGGAAGTCTTCTCTAGCTTTCGATACCATCTTTGCTTCTGGACATAGACAATACGCTTCAACATTTAATCTTTCAGAACATTTCCAACTACCACAAGCTCCCGAGGCTGATGATATTAAAGGGCTCACTCCAACAATCGCCATTCACCGACACTCAATAAAGAGCACCAATCCTTATTCTACAGTGGGAACCACAACGAAAATTACGGAATATTTAAAAACACTTTTTTCTCTTCTTGGCATCATCAGAGACCCAAACACAAAGCAGCCCGTGGTGTTTGGATCCAAAGAAAAATTTTTAAAAAATATCCTAGCTCTTCCTGAAAACACTAAAATTCAGTTAAGAATTTCCCTCAACCCTAAAAATCTTTCTCCAGAAACTCTTACAACCCTTATCCAAAAAGGCTTTTCTAAAATTCTCTATGATGGACAACTCATGTCCCTTTACGATCTTCAAAATTCTTCTAAAATAAAACAGCTATCTCATCTTAACCTTGTCGTCGACACAATATCTGTCAAACCATCCAATGCATCCAGAATAGCCTCTTCCTTATTTAAAGCCTTCGATGAAGGCCACGGTATTTGCTTTCTTGCCCAGCCTAATCACGAAGAGCAAAAATTATCATTAACCCCAAACCTACCCGAAGAACTCTCTTTCCCTTTATCTCCTCAAGATTTTTCTAACAAAACAGAAAAGGGGCGATGCCCTAAATGCCTTGGGTTAGGGAGCCTAGTGCAACTAAACCCCCAAACTTCCATTAACGAAGAACTCAGTATTTCCGAGAATGCTTGTATCCCCGCAGGTAAATATCAAACTGCTTACTATCAGGCTGTCTATGACGCCTTGGCAAAAAACTATAATTTCTCACTGAAAACACCTTGGAAACAGTTGGACAAAGTAGCCAAGAAGGTTTTCTTACACGGCGATCCAAATAAGTACTTAGAAATCAATCTATTTGGCAAAAAATCTTATATCCGATGGAAGGGCGTTATTCCCGAACTGGCAGAAAGATTTATCTTATCTTCTTCCAAACAAGTCAAAAGCAAACTTTCACCCTACCTCACCATCTCGAAATGCCCTACATGCCAAGGGAATGGCTACCACCCATGGATCTCAAATGTTACCCTAGGAGGAAAAACTTTTGCAGAAACTCTTTCTATGCCCATAGCTTCTCTTTCTGAGCATTTGAAAAATCTGTCTATGAGTCCGACAGAAAAAATTTTTTCTCAAGAAATTATTCAAAACCTTGAAAACAAAATTTCCTTGATGAACCGCTTGGGATTGGGCTACCTCTCCTGCGATCGACCCATGCAATCGTTATCTGGAGGGGAAGCAAGAAGAACAATGCTAGCAAAACAAATTAGCTTTGGCCCCGTAGGCATTATTTATGTTTTAGACGAACCCTCAATAGGACTACATCCATTAGATACCGAGAAATTGTCTCTTTGCATCCAAGAGCTCAAGCAAAAAGGCAACACTATCATTCTTGTCGATCATTACGATCACTCTTTGTCCTTTGCAGACAGAATCATCGATATCGGCCCCAAAGCCGGATCCTTTGGAGGAAATATCCTATTTAACGGAACTCCTGAGGATTTTCTAAAGAAATCTGATTCCATGACGGCTAAATTCCTCAGAAAGGAAGCTGTGATAGAAATTCCAAAGAAACGAAGAACTAGTTCAGAATGCTTGCGGATAGAAAATATCTCCACGAACAATCTCAAAAATGTCACCTTAAATATTCCTAAAGGACTCTTCATCTCCATAACAGGAGTTTCTGGATCAGGAAAATCTTCTCTTATTAATGATACGTTAGTCCCTATTATGGAAGCTTGCTTAAACGGCTATCCACTAAACTCTGAACACTCCAAAATCAAAGTCTACGGCAAAGAAATTTTTTCTAATGTAATCAGCATTAATCAAAAAGCCCCCGGAAAAAATAAACGTTCAGTTCCCGCCACCTACATAGGTGTTTTCAATCTTATAAGGGATTTATTTGCAGAACAACCTTTGGCTAATCAGTTCGGATTAACAAAATCTTCCTTCAGCTTCAATACTCCTGATCCCGAACATCTTTGTTCATCATGCTCTGGTTTAGGCGAAATACAAATTTCTGAATCTTGTGAAGAATACGCTGTACCATGCTCCGCATGTAAAGGGAAGCGCTTTTCTCCCAAAGTATTGTCTGTTTCTTTCAGAGGAAAAAATATTGCTGATATTTTGGATATGACTGCCTTAGAAGCCGAAACGTTTTTTCAAGATTATCCAACTATTCATGAAAAAATTCTTTCATTAACTCAAATAGGATTGGATCATTTGCAATTGGGTCGACCCTTATCCACCTTATCGGAGGGAGAATGTCAAAGATTAAAATTAGCAGCAGAGCTTCATTCGTTTAAACGAATGAAAAAACCTACTCTTTATGTATTAGACGAGCCCACAACAGGGTTGCACACACAAGATATAAAAGACTTACTAAAAATTCTTTATGCGTTTACAGAGTTGGGACATACAGTGGTTGTCGTTGAGCACAACGCTCATGTCATTAAAATGAGCGACCTTGTTATAGATTTAGGCCCCGTTGGAGGTCCTGAAGGTGGATATATTCTTCATGAATGCACCCCCGAAGAGCTTATAAAAACTTCTTCTCAAACAGGTAGATTTCTACAACCTTTTCTATCCTCGACAAATCTTCTACCCCTACATCACTCTTCCCAAAGACACTCTGCTCCAGAGTTACCAGACATTGAAATTATCCAAGCTAATAAAAATAACCTCAAAAACATTGACGTCACTATCAAGAGAAATGCATTCAACGTAATATCAGGTCCTATAGCTTCTGGTAAAAATTCTTTGGCCTTTGGCACGATATTCTCAGAAGGAATGCTTAATTATTCTGATCTACTCCCTTCTTATTTAGCTCCTTTATTACCAAAAGCATCGCATAGCGAAGGTGGAAAAGTTCACAATCTTTCTCCTGTTGTGGCGCTATCTTCTGAAGATATGAAGATCTTCGAAAAAAACGCCATCAGCTCTCAAAACTCTCCAGCCAATAAATCTCTGGCCAAAATTGTGGGCATCTATGATCTTCTCAAACTAATCTTTATCTCCGTAGGAGTACCAACAGATCCGGAAACACAAAACCCCTTAAAAGATGTCCACGAAGAATCTTTGACTGAAGACCTTCTTGCTAAAGCAAATGGAAATTATGTGACAATAGTAGCTCCATTCACATCAGATAACATCAAAGAAGAGTTCCAAGAAAAACAAAGAATGGGGTACGTAAAATTTTTTGGAAACAAACAAATTTTCGATATCGATAACTTCCCGCTCAAAGACTTACAAGAAGCTGGAGCTGTTATCAATCATCTGTTGATTGCAGAAAAGAACAAAAGTAAAATTTCACAAGCATTTTCTTTAGCATTCGATTTATCAGGAGACAAATGTATCTTTCTGATATCAGATAAAGAGAATACTAAATCCATTCAGCAAGCTCGCAAAGGCCTTCAAAACCACTTAGGAACAACATTCCCTAAAATTTCTTCAGAAACGTTTTCTGAAGAAAACCCCTTAAGCTCATGTAAGAAATGCTTAGGAAAGGGTTTCTTAAAAACATTCGACTTGTCTTTACATAAAGACAAATTATCTCAAATGTCTCCCAAAGAACTTTTCACCTATTTCTTTCCTCAAAAAACTAATTTAAAAGAAGACGAGCAAGCCATCCTGAACCTTGGATTGTCTTTTACAGAAAAAATCAAACAATTCTCCTCTAAAGAAATAGAAAGATTGTTAAAAGGTTCTGAAAGTTATCCCGGAATAGAAACCCTCCTTTCCCAAAAATTACGAGATAATTCGGAAGAAGAGTGGTTCTTTTTAAAACATTTTCTATCAAAGAAACTATGCACAGAATGCTCTGGAACAGGCTTAAATTCTTTTTCTCTTTCCATTAAAGTAGAGGGCTCATCTTTGCTAGATCTCATGAATAATTCCTTCGCAAATCTGGAATCATTTTTTGATCCCACACTCTACTCTCCAACTCTATCTTCTGTGCTTTTACCCATCAAACAAAAGCTAACTAGCATTCTTTCTTCCATCAAAATGTTAGGCTTATCGCATCTGTCTTTAATTCGTTCTTTAGACACTCTCTGTACTAGTGAACTGTATTTTGCTTACATCGTTTCTAAAACAAGTAATTTCTTATCAAATATTATTTATATCTTAGAGTCTCCAGCCTCTTATCTTTATCCTCGAGAGCTTCCAAAACTTGTAGAACTTTTCACCCGATTAAAAACTTTGCGTAACACCATTATAGCGACAGATAGAAATAACCAACTGACTGTTTTTGCCGATCATAATATCCACCTGGGACCTCTTTCTGGTCCTGAAGGAGGATATTTATGCCCTCTCAGCCAATCCCCAACTTCTGCTACTCCTTCTCCTCTAAAACCATCGAAAAATACTTTCCAAGAATGGATTATAACAGAAGAGGTAACCATAGGGAAAAAAACAGAAACTTCCTATAAAGCTCCCCTGAATACTCTGGCTTGTATAACGGGATCTGCAAACGCTGAACCCAGTGCTTTGTTGCGCGATGGATTTCTTAAAACAGGCAAAAATTTGCTAACCCTCCCTTCTAGCAAGATTAAACACTTAATCTTCCTAGATTCACATATAGATCGATCTTACACAAGATCTGATGTAGGAACTTATTTGGATCTATCTCCTCTATTGCGAAAGTTTTTTGCATCACTCCCAAAATCTATTGCCCACAATCTTTCTCCATCTTCTTTTAGCTCAAATACTAAAAAGGGTATGTGCTCATCATGTTTTGGGACAGGCAAACTACATTCTCAACAAACATCATTGTCTCAGGAAGAAATCCGCTGCCCAGAGTGCCACGGATTTATGTTAAACCCCATAAGTTTAAGCGTCTTCTATCAGGAAAAACATTTCGGTGAAATTCTACGACTCCCAGCATATGTCCTCTCAGAAACGTTCCCTTTCTTGAAGAAATTAGTTGCTCAGATTCAAATAATGAAGGAACTACAGATAGATTATCTGCCACTAGAAAAAAAGTTATCCTCTCTGTCCAAGGGTGAAAGATATTTAATAGAAATAGCAAAGACTCTTTGCAAAAAAAATGTTGCCCCCTCCCTGTACCTTCTAGATAAACCCTCTTCTCAACTAGACAAAAAAGGAATTCAAGCCCTGGTTAAAATCTTAAAACAACTAGTAAATGATGGTCACTCCGTCCTTTGTGCAGACCACTCAAAAGAAATTCTTCAGTCTGCTTCCTACGTCCTAGAGTTAACTTAAACTAGTTTTCTATTAAGAATAGTCCTTTTCAATAGGGCTAAAACATTTCCCTATACTGACGTAACACTGTTGATACTCCTTCAACATCTCCTAAACATTTGTAATACAGTAGCTGTTGCCCCAACAGCTCTCTTTTTTCTCCTTCCAACAACGACTGAAGAGGAAACCTAGAGCCTTCGACAATTAGTCGAGCAAGGAGAACTTTGGGAGAATAATCTGAAGATTCATTTACACCTAAAAAATGTACGCGAGCTAGTTCTTCTCCCTCTGTTAAAGCTAACCAACATCCATACAAAACAAAAAGCTCTTTCGCATCATCAATAAAAAGGTTCTCATTATAAGAGGCTAATAGAGCTCCAGCACGTTTTCTGTCTCCTAAGAATAACAAAAGTCGAATCTTCTTACAGTCCAAAGAGAATTTTATCTCAGAAAGAGACTTTCCAGCGTAAAACTTCAAAAATTTTTCTGCAAAAATATCCCCAATAAGAGATGTGGATTGACAAATACTTTCTTCTACCCTAGCGATTAGTTCCAGCATTTGTTCTTCACGGTTTGTCAATGGAGCCGCTAATAAAAGAATCTCGAACAAATAAACTAGACAACTCTCAGGAAATTCTGCACCTACTTGAGTCACGGAAGAATACACATCATCAAATTTCGTGAACACCATTGACAACCATTCAGAAAATAGCATCAAATGTTTATCTAAAGCTATCTCTTCTTCATCTATCAGTGATTGTACATGCGTAGCAAATTGCTTAGGAGAATTTATGAACAACACAGTAAGAGCTTTTGCCCAAAAATCTTTTTCCCTGCTGTCTTTCTCTACAAATCCCAAAACAGCTGTAGATTCTCCAGTCCAATAACTCAGCAAAAGGCGAATCTTCTTCGAATCAAAAAGTGTCAAAGATCGATCATCAAACAAAAATGTAGCATCAATTTTCAATTGTAATAATTGGAAAAAGCGCTGTCTATCTGACTGAGAAAATGCCTCTGGAGAAACTCCCAAGGCTAACGATAAAAATCGCAAAAAAGCTCTTGGATCTTTACGGGATGATTCGTGAACTCGATATAACAATTGCTCTTTAAGACGATAAACTTCCTGATGTGTAGAATAACGTTTCAGCCCTAGAGCTAAACATTTAGATTCTTCAGAATAATCCCCCATAACGTGATATACAAAAGACTTACCCAAATACTCTAAAGGAGCTAGTATAGTGTTGTGTAGGTAAGAAAATTCTTCTAAAGCCGTCAATAAGTTTCTGGAATCAGTACGCAGATCTCCCTTTTTACCCGAATAATTCTCTAAGAGAGTCATCCCTGCGCGAAACCGAGCCTCACACCCCTCTCTCCTTCCAGGAAAAGCTTCTGCTATGCGTCGATACAATGCCAACGCATGGTCATAAAATCTTTCAGCCAAAAAGGCATCCGGAATAGATAGACAGCTTACTTGTAAGCTATTGTTAATCTCAGAAACAAATATTTCCCCAGAAAATACTTTCGGGTCACAAGACAATATACCTACGTGTCCCCCTCTCAAAAGGTCTTCCGTACAAGAAAATAAGAAAAAGTCGCCTATTTTAAAAGTTATCTTTGTTTCTTCTTTTTCTATAAGAACAGGAATAGACACAGCATCTCCCAAAATGGAAATCGTTTGATGAGCTAGTTCTGTACCGTTTTTAGTTAAAGAAAAAACCACTTCGTTATTCTGTAAAGCAAGCCACAGCCCATACCCTAGAGGACTAGAAACTCCTGTATGCAGAGCTACCGGAAACAGTACTCCTAAGCCTTCTCGAATATGGTTCTTTGGAATAGTATATCGAAACCTTACATCTGAAAACCAAGCCTGCTTAGATACGGACAATTCATACCAAAGAGAAGACGCTCCCTTAAGCTTTGGGAAATACGTTGATAAAAGTATGGGCTCAGAAAATTTCCACACGCTCTTATCAGACAGAAATAATACTTCCTCTTCAGAATAACCTGAAGTCCCAGACAAATAAGATGCTAGGTCTGAACACAACTCAGCAACTGATTGATAACGCAATGCCGGATCAAACTCTAAAGCTTTCATAACAACTTTAGATAATATCGGCGAAATTTCGCGGTAAGGAGCCACCGTCTCCGGAGGTAAAATATTCTCTCCAAGCTTCGAGGCTTTCATTTTCCTTCTCTTAGGGAAAGGAAATGAAAGCGTCAACATCTGGTACAGCATAACCCCGAGAGAATAAATATCCGTTAGCTCTGTTGCGGGCTCCCCGTTTAGACGTTCGGGAGCCATATAATCTAATGTTCCAACAACTTTACCTGGGACTGTAATGCCAGAGAATCCTTCCCTATCTCCGTGGCTACCCCCCGCTATATCCTCATCATAATCCTCTGCTGAGCTATACTGCTTTTCTATAGCAGCTCCCCAATCTAGAATAACAACTTCACCAAAGAGTCCAAGTAAAATATTATCTGGTTTCAGATCTCGATGTAAAACGCCTTGCGAATGAACATATTCTATAGTTTTACACACGTTGTAAAAAATAGAAACAAGGGAGGATACGGATGTTTTCTCTTTAAGAGTTTGAGGTATAAGATCTTTGTTCCAAACTTCCTTAAAAAGACTTTTTAATGTTTTGCCTTCTATATAGGGCATTGTGTAATACACATGATCTTCCTCCTCTCGGATGGAATACACGGGAACCACACCAGGATGCACTAGCCTACCTGCTATACGAGGTTCTCTAAGAAATCTTTGTTTAAGAACAGGACTTGAGGGTAAATCCGAACGTATTCTTTTTAAAGCTACCTTCCTGTCATAAATAGGGTCATAAGCTAAATATACTTCTCCCATTCCTCCTTTGCCAATTAAGCGAATAATCTGATAACCATTATCCTTCATAAACCTCCATTGGCAAATGGACAAATGTAGTAAACCTTCTATTGTTGCTTTTCTTTTTCTATAAGTTTTTCTCTAATCTTAGCAACTTCAGCTTTCTGCTTGTCGACCATTTCTTTTTTTTCTGAAATAAGCTCTGCTTTTGCTTTGGATATAAACTCCTGATTTGCCAAAAGAGCCAAATTTCTTTCCAACGATGCTTCTAATTTTGATAAATCCTTTCGCAGTCGGTCGGTCTCTTTCTTCAGAAGCTCTCGTGAAACAACTACTCCAACAGAAATATGTTCCACAACCCCTATAGATAAAACTTCATCCTTAGGAAGAGCCTCTACAAAAAACAGCTCGCCAACACCAGCCAAAGAACGCAAAGCAGTGGCATGCTCTTGTAAATGACCATACTCTAAAGAAGCTATATAAACCTTAACGGCTTCTCCTGGAGAAATTCCTGATTCACTACGAATATTTCTTACTATATACACTAATCTATCTCTAAGAGCACAACGATGCAACAAATCTTCCGGAAATCCTCTCTCTGGAAAAGCTTCAGGATAACTTGCTGTCATACAAGATATTGCCGATAAAGCCCGACAAGTAGACCTCGTATAATCGTCGCCACCTTCATAGTTTTCTTTACCCAGAGATTGTTTCAGTTTTTGGAAAAGCTCCTCTGTTATAAACGGAGCCATAGGATGCAGAACGCCCAAAACACCTGCAAGTAAGCATACCAACAATTTTTGTTTGTTTCTTTTTTCTAAATCAGTCCCCAACTTATTAAATAAGACAGGTTTTATTAGCTCTATGTAAGTAGAACATAAATCGTTTCTAAAGAACTCATAAGCTCTTGTAGCTATCTTATCAAAAGAGTAATTCGTATAGTATTCATGGAGAAGAGATACAAGCTCATTGAACCGATACATAACTTGATAATCCTCTACTCCTAATAGAGAACTATCTATACCTTCTTCTATGTCTTCAGCTTTAAGCCCTTCAATATTCCCCAGTATGAATCGAGCTCCATTCCAAATTTTATTGGAAAAATTCTTAAACTCTTCAAAAACCCGATAATCTAAATCTATTTGTTCTCCCCTATTAGCAAAAGAACACAAGGTCATTCGAATAGCGTCGGCTCCATAGGAAGCTATAAGATCTAGAGGATCTACTACATTGCCTTTTGATTTCGATAGTTTTTCCCATTTATGGCAAACATCCTTGGGAATAACAGATCCAGAATCGTAGCTCTTTTTCTCTTCCCCCGTGATATAAGTGACCTGCCCTAGCTCATCAAAACGAAAGTAAGATTTTCCAAAAATTAACCCATGCAAGAAAACTTCCTTAAAAGGAACTTCCCCTTCAGAGAACTCTGAACACATCAATATCATCCTGGTGACCCAGAAAAATAGAATATCATGCCCAGTCACCAAAAAGGAAGTTGGGTAAAACTTGGCAAGATCTTTCGAATTAAGATCGGGCCATCCCAGACAAGTAATGGGCCATAAACCTGAGGAAAACCAAGTATCCAAAACATCTGGATCCTGCTCCCATTCATGAGGATTCTCTGCTACTTCGGGAGGAACGCCCTCTCCATCATAGCAAATCACCGTAGACTCTTCTCCCTTTTTGTACCAGATAGGTATCTGATGTCCCCACCACAATTGTCTACTAATACACCAATCTCTAAGATTGTTAACCCAAGAGAGATAGTTTTGCTTGAACTCAGGTGGAAATAGTTTCACTAATTGTTCTTCCGCCACACTCCTTAACTTTCCAATAAAAGGTTCTGCTCGAACAAACCATTGCTTTGAGAGAAAAGGTTCCACAACGGCTCCAGAACGATAGGAAACTCCCGTTCGGACGGCGTAGTCTTCCTTCTTTTCAAACCTACCCAAAGACTTCATGGCCTCCGTAACTTTCTCCCGAGCCTCCTCACGCGTCAAACCACAAAATTTTCCACCATTATCGTTAATTAACCCTTCAGGAGTTAAGATGTTTATCAAAGGCAAACCATGGTCCACCCCTATACGATAATCATCTTTGTCATGAGCTGGGGTAATTTTTACTGCCCCAGTCCCAAAGTTCTGATCAACACGAACATCAAAAATTAATGGGATCTCCTTTTCCAAAAGGGGATGGTATAACTTAACACCCAACAAATCTTGATAACGCTCGTCCTCAGGGGAAACTGCTACAGCAACGTCTCCTAAAAGAGTTTCTGGCCTAGTCGTTGCTACAGAAACTACTCGCCCATCTCTATCACCTACTATCGGATAATTGAAGTAGTAGAGGTAACCCTTCTTTTCTTCATGCTCTACTTCATCATCAGCTAGCGCTGTTTGCAACACAGGATCCCAGTTTACCAGGTAGTCTCCTTGATAGATTAAGCCTTTATCAAAAAGAATCTTAAAAGCTTTTCGCACCGCCGCATTGGCCCCTGCGTCCATTGTAAACCGTTGACGAGACCAATCACAAGAACACCCTAACTTACGTAATTGAGAAAGGATTACCTGCTGACTCCTCTCTTTCCAGGCTTCTACTTTTTCTAAAAACTCTTGTCTGGAATAATCCCTTCTTCTTTTTCCCTCTGAAGCCAACAGATGCTTTTCAACAACACTTTGAGTTGCTATGCCGGCGTGGTCTGTTCCAGGGATCCAACAGACTTCAAAGCCTGTTTTACGTTTGTAGCGAACGACAATATCCTGAAGAGTATTAACTAAAGCATGCCCCATATGTAGAACTCCTGTAACGTTCGGCGGAGGCATTATTACAGAAAACGGCGGTTTGCTAGACTCTGCATTTGCTTTAAATAATCCCGCTGATTCCCAAAAAGCATACAACCTCTCCTCTACTAAGACCGCTGAATATGCTTTAGATAACTCTTCTTTTTTCATGTTGTTAGATATGTCTTGTCTTGTTTTAGTTTAACTGATCCGTAGCATCTCCCCTAGTGGTAGGAATAACCTCTGTCCACAAATGATGCGAAGAAGAAACTATCTCTTTACCATCAGCAACTAAAACCGCTTTGTAAGAGACTATTTCTTTGGATGACTCCGCTTGCTCTTGAATCCTATACACTCTGTATCCAGAAATTCCTTTGACCTCATATACCAGCTTTTCATTCCCTCCATCACTGTAAAACACACTCAGGAGCAAACTCAAAGAAGTTGTTGAAAGATATTTTTTTGGAAGAGACCAATTGATCACGACCTGTTTCCCCAGAAAGACCGGACCATAGGAGTCTTCTAGCCCAATCTTTGAAGACGCACAATCCTCCTCAGAAACGTATTCCGTGAAGGTGTAGAGAACAGGAGCCGTACATCCCGTTGAAGAAAAAAACAAGAAGGCAAGTACGACAGCAATTCCCAGAACAAACTTAAAAGAGTAATAATGCAAAAACAAAAGCAAAGAGCGCAAACGATTCTACTATCCCTATAGAGGCTAAACACTTTCCATATACAGAAGATGATCTCGAGTAGGCTTGTATACCACTTACACAACACTTCCCTTGCATAACAGAAGATGCCATCAGCGCCACCCCTACAGAAACTCCTATAGCTATAGCACCTATAGCTCCCAACTTTCCGTCCTTAATGGCATTTTGCATCAATAACATCAAAATAAATCCGTAGATAGACTGGGAAGCAGGCATAGCAGACATACCTATAATCTTTCCATGTCCTTCATCCATCCTGGACATTACAGCGTGAGAGGCTACTCCGGCAATCCCACACCCTATAGCGCTTCCAATCATGGCCATGCCCAAAAGCAATGCTGGCCCAACAACTTCTAAAACACCCATACCTTACCCCGACTATGTACCTACCCTTTTTGGTGCTAAAAACCGAAACAAAAGGGCAATATTACCAAAACTAAGATTTAAGACTAAGGAAAACCACCCCTACTCATCCTCTTGAGCAATTCTACGAAAAGGGTTTAATTTCTTTCCTCCACCTTCAAAACAGTAGTGATACCACTCGATAAAGTTCAAACGCAAACCATGAATCACCCCTCCCATGATAGACAAAACAATGTTCACAGAATGGCCCAACAAGATCACAAGCGCTCCAAACACTCCAGAAAGTTTTGCCCCCATGCTATTAAAAGTAGCTCCCATCATGGCTCCGGCAAGCCCCAAAGCGTAGATCCTCAGATAAGAAAGCACATCAGAAAACACCTGGATAACTACAGTAAGTTCCCCTATCCCTTTCCACTTATCTTTGATAACAGCTATCACACTAGCTAGACCTATTCCTCCTAAAAGAAAATACAAACCGAGTTCCCCGCCCATAGCATAAGGAACCTTAAAGAAATAGTGTATTAAGGAGACGCAGTTGAGGTAGATAGGGAAGTAGAGATATCCTCCAACCAAAAATAGCAGCCATCCCACTCCTGTCGGAGCTCGTCGAAAATTCCTTATTATACCAAGCATAATATGCACTATGCCAACGAATAAAGAAATCTCCATTAAGATGTTATCTATAAACTTGTCATAAATGAGATATTTAACCTCTTCTCCTCCACTTCTCGAACCTTTAGTCATTAAAAATTCTTTTGGAGAAGTTTTTTCTTTTAAAATCGGATACTCTACTATTAATTTTTTATATGAAGAAGGCTTTTTTTCTAAAAAGTATTCAGCTTTCTTCAAAGCTAAAAATCGCGTTAAAGAAATTTCATTCATAATGCTGTTCGAAGAGAATGAAACTCCAAAAAAGGACGCTGTAGCTAGCCCCCAAACTATGCAACTACCTCCTAAAATAGTTGCCATTTTAAGGAAACGTCTTTTCAGACCACTCGGCTTTTTCTTAGAACGAAACTTAAACCATAAGGACGAAAGCAGAAATAGTAATCCGTACCCAGCATCATTGATAATCATAGAAAAGAATAGGGCAAAGGAAATAAATACCCACGTGGAAGGATCTAAATCTGCGGATGAGGGGGTGTCATAAATATTAACTAAATCCTCACCTATGGCACCCAAGCCAGTATTCTCCAAATGCGTGGGGATTCTTTCCCCCTCGTCTGGAAATACCTCTTCCATCCACACACCGTGAGCTTCACATATCTTTGCAAGTTCTTTCATGCGGTTGGCCACAACCCATCCCGTAATAGAAAAGAGCTTACCATTGAATGCGGGACTACTACACTTCTCTACATTTGATAGATTGGTATAGTTTATCCTTTCGTACAAATCTTTTATAATTAAGGGTAAAGCTGAGTGAAATTCTAGCAAACGATTTGTCTTTTCTCGAATTTCTTTTTGAAGTTCTGCCCCCCGCTCTTGAAGCTCTGAAAATGATTGCTTAACAACAATTTCCGTATATCTATCCTTAGAAAGGTTAACAACGCCTATTACCACATAATAGTCAAAATTATGTGCGGTAGATATATGGAAAACATTTTCGTCATTAACCTCTATGGGGTCTCCATCAATATGTCTGCGATAAAAATAACGAACAGACAAGCCCGTACGACGACACAGATCCTCTATGTCTTGAGTAGAAAATCTACCTAAAGGTTGAACTCGAAGAATCTCCTTATTGACAGCCTTTAAAAGTTCTTTTAACTTGGCCGCTTCACGATCCAGTCTTAAAACTTCTTCTATGATTTCCTCTACTGACAGCTGAAAATTCGTTGTGTCAATTTTTAATTCCTCTAAAGAGAATTCTGCCCCCAGTCTACGCAGAATCTTTACGGCCTCCGCATGTTTACCAGAAACTCTTTCAGAAAAAGTAAACTCCTTAGAAAAAAATTCTACAGCTTCCAAGCTACGACAGTCTAAAAAAAAATCTTCTTTTACCCGAGAAGTAGCAATGAAAAGACATTTCTTTATATCAACCCTCATGAAAAGCCTCTTTCTTCTCTTCGATTTTTTTCTTAGCTATTTTGTTTTGTCCGACGTCAACCATAGCCCTATCATTAAGAAAAATTGTTATCTTTTTCATAGCCTCCTTAGTCTCTGGGATAAGCTTCTTTTCAAATAAATTTACCCGAATAGAAACATTTCGAAGCTCTGCTTGTAAAATCTCGCAACGCTCCTTGGCTATAGCTGACTTAATCTTAGCAACAACAAAATCTCTAGACAAAGCTATTAAAGTATCTGTCCATGCTGGAGTATCTAGGAGTGAATAGGAAGAGTTTTTCATTTCAACACCACGAAAAACAGGAACTTCTACTCCAGCTATATTTTCTAATTCCTTATCTATTCTAGAAACTTGAAAACTTTCTTCGACATCACGAATATAAATTGGAATACTAAACAACTCCGCCATAGCATACACCTGATGCTTCGTTGACTCGTATTCTCTCTCACACAACTCATTCTCTGACAGTGCTGCTTGCACTTCTGATTGCAATAAAGCCTTTTTAAGCTTTAATGTGGGCAAATAAGCTTGCAGCCATTCTAGCTTAGACTTTCTGGCACGAAATTCGTTTTTTGTTAGCTTCAAGGGCGCCGCCATAACATATCCTACTTAGGCCAGAATTTATCTATCAGTTGTTGTTTTATTCCTGTTTCTTCGGGATAAAAAGAGTTTCTAAGAATCTGCCAACCGATATCCAGAGCCTTTTCCAATGATATGTTAACATTCAAATCCATAAGTCTAGATTCGAATTGCTCTGAAAAACTCAATAACTTTTGATCCCACTTCGACAGCTTAAATCCCATAGACATTCTCTCCACAGCTTTACGAGAGTCTGCATACAGACGAATCAAAGTATTTGCTAAATCTCCATGATCCTCTCTAGTAGCTTTACCTATTACAAGCTGCTTTAATCGAGAAAGAGATCCAAAGGGATCTATTCTACCACCCCTTAAATAAAACTGCCCTTCGGTAATATATCCCGTGTTATCGGGAACAGGGTGAGTAACGTCATCTCCAGGCATTGTCGTCACAGCTATAAGCGTGATCGATCCTCCTTGGGCAATTTCTACAGCCTTTTCGTAACGCACAGCTAAATCTGAATACAAAGATCCTGGATAACCACGATTAGCAGGGATTTGATCCATTGTTATGGATATTTCCTTTAGAGCATCAGCAAACGCTGTCATATCCGTTAACAAAACTAAGACATTTAACTTTTTATCAATAGCAAATCGCTCTGCGCAAGCTAACGCCATATCAGGAACAAGCATACACTCCACTGGCGCATCTACAGCTTTATGCGCAAAAATAATACACTTATCTAGTAGTCCCGTCCTTTTCGCCTCTTCTACTAAATAACTATAGTCTACAAAAGTTAAACCCATACCCCCAATGATGACAACGTCTGCGTCAGTTTGAGCAGCAATACGCATAAGTAAAGCGTTGTGTTTCTCCCCAGAAGAAGAAAATATAGGTATCTTCTGTGAACGAACTAAACAATTGAAAACATCTATCATGGGAATATTCGTTCGCACCATTTCTCTGGGAACGACTCGACATACCGGATTAAATGTTGGAGTAGATATCCCTATAGGGTCACCCATAATGGGCTCTTTATCATCATCTAAAGGCCGTCCAATGCCATTCAATCTTCTACCCAGAAGGGAATCACCATAAACAACCTCCATGGCGTGTCCTAAAAATGTAACTCTATCCCCATTTGAAAGCCCTGAGGTACCTCCAAAAACCTGTAGAGTAACCTTATTGGAGTCAAAGCGCAAAACGGAAGCATATGAGGAACGACCATCAGCACGTTCAATTAAAGCTAACTCCCCTAAAGAAGTATCCTTCGCATCAACTGTGATAAGATTCCCTTTTATATCTGTTATCTTTGTGTAAATCGTTCGCATACCCTAAGCCGTTTTTATTTCCGTTCTTGATTCCAACAACTTCATAATAGCATTTATCCCCTCAGCATACTCCGGAGACTCAAATACCAATCCATTCAGAGTTTTAATTTTGCTTTGAAGCTCCAAAAAGAAACTTCTAGCATCGTCCACTTTCTCAAATGAAAAAGTGGTGTCAAATATCTTATTCATTAATTGAAATAGAACTACCTGACGATCAAATGGACAATAGCTGTCAACAGGATCAAAAGCATTTTGCTGTAAGTAGCAAAAATCATACAATTCGGCTTTCAGGTAAGTTTCCATATCCCGCAAAGAAACTCCCTCTTCTCCTACAACCTCCATTCTTTTTCCAATCTCACTGCCTTCTCTGAGAAGTCGATCTGATCTTTCTACTAGTTCTCCCCACCCAGAGACTTTATTTTCTAAAATCTCACCTACCTTACTTAGATACTTAGACCAAGAGATCATTGGATCTATGGATGGATATCTTCGGGCATCTGCTCTAGCTTTTGACAGCCCACAAAAAGCTCCTACAACAGCTAGCGTCGATTGGGTCACTGGTTCCTCAAAGTTTCCTCCAGCAGGAGAAACAGAGCCACATATTGTCAAAGACCCTTCTACACCTTCTCGGTTCCGAATTACTCCTCCTCTTTCATAAAAAGAGGCAATTCTAGAAGATAGGTACGCAGGGAAGGCCTCCTCTCCCGGAATTTCTTCTAGCCTACCAGAAATTTCTCTAAGAGCCTGAGCCCATCGAGAAGTAGAATCTGCTAATAATAAAACATCCAATCCCATCTGACGGTAGTACTCCGCAATGGTTACTCCCATGTAAACAGAAGATTCTCTAGAAGCTACTGGCATGGATGATGTATTGCAAATAATACAAGTCCTATCAATCAGGGCTTTTTTAGTGTAAGGATCTACTAGCTTAGGAAATTCTTGCAAAACTTCAACGACTTCCCCCGCTCTTTCGCCACAAGCACACATAATGACGACATCTACAGCGGCATATTTAGAAAGATGATGTTGTAAGATAGTTTTCCCCGCCCCAAAAGGCCCAGGCGTACAAAAAGTTCCGCCCTTTAGGATAGGAATTTGAGTATCCAATACGCGGAGTCCCACACTCATAATTTCTTTACAGGGAATCTCTACTCCCTCTCGAAGAGGCTGTTTAATCGGCCATTTTTGAATCATTGTGAATTCATGTTCCGTCCCAGTCTCATCTCTACCTTTGGCCACAACTGTATCTACCGTATAGTCTCCTTCAGAAATCACCCAAGTTAATGTAAAAGTCTGAAATAGGCTATAAGGCACGGAAATCTTGTGATCAAAAAGTCCTTCTTTAACAAAACCCAGGGCATCCCCTCTCCGAACAGTTTGCCCCACAGAAGCCTTAGGCGTATACTTCCAAAGAGTTTCTCTACAAATGGGCGAGACATACTTTCCCCGCTGTAAAAACAGGTCGTCCTCAGCTAAAACCTCTAGGCGGTTTTGCAATCCGTCAAAAATTGTTTTCAATAAACCTGGCCCTAATTCTGCCTCCAGAAGGCTTCCTGAAAACATTACCTTATTACCCCGAGAAACTCCTAAGGTATCTTCAAAAACCTGGATCTTTACTTCTTGATCTACAACTTCTATAACCTCAGCCTTTAACCAGGCCTCTCCTACATTGACATATGCAACTTCCCCCTGACGAACTGCCCCCTCAAAACGCACTCGCAATAAATTTCCAAATGCTTCTGCGACAACTCCCTGAGTTGTTTGTCCGCTACTATTCACCATGTCAACGACTTCTCCATTTCACCAATAAAAATTTTCCCAACATCAACATTCGCTCTAGATCGCCTTAAAGCCAATAAGTACGAAACGGCTCTACCAAGAACCAAGCCTGAGTCAAAGTAATAATCTCTCGTCATTTCTTCCAGCTTATAAAATTCATACAACTCTAAAGACTGGTATAAAGTATGCGAAAGCCTACCATAATCCTCTAAACTAGCCTTCAAATCCCTGAACTCCCACGGAAGTTCATACTGTGGCGCATCTTTTTGCATAAGAGTGTGTAGAACTATCGGATCTGAATGATCCTCATTTCTTAAAACGTAGGACATATCCATGCGCATAGCCCTAGCTCTGTATCCAGCCAGTACTATTCGCAAATTCTGCTTAAAAGAAAGATACTCTTTGAGAAATCCACTACAACGATCACTATAATAAACTAAGAAATCCCTAACCAATAGAGAATAAGCTTGGATCCGTTCTTCGGAACTTTTGTACACCTGCAAAAAGTCCCTGAAAAAGTCTTCAAAATCTTCTTCGCCCTCCCATTGCTGAAAACGCAACAACTCACAAACATTTTCTTGCGTAACTTCACCAAAAGAGTGACGTATTTCTTTATTGTTCCAAAAAAAAGCAAAATTCTCTAAGTCGAATAACCGCTTAATTAACCTGTAATCAGACCAATCCTTTTTAGAAAGATTCGTGACCAACAAATCGTCCAAATCAGCCAAAGAAAATACAGCCTCTTTATCGGGCTGTTGCGCAGGCATGAAAGACGAAAGGAAGTAATATTTAGTCATGAATACAATCTTCTAAGGATACCAAAATTTTTGTAAAACATACTACAGGACCTATGAGGAAAAATCATCGCTCATTGAATCAGCAAAAATCATCTCTCGAAAATCTTTTTGAAGATAGCGAACGAACAATTCTTGCAAAGCTTCTGAAGAAAGGTCCAAAATCCAATGTCTATCATTAACCTTAAGCTGGACCCCTCCCTGAAAATCTCCGAGAGTTACGCTTTTTCCCTTGAACTTCTCTGTTATTGTCTTTCCTAACAATTCGTTAACAGATCTTGGCGTTAATTTTTTAGAAATATAACCCACTAAAGGCCCCTTAACTCCCTCAGCATCTACGGCACCCACTAAGGCTGTTATAAGATCTGCAACGACCTTCTCTGAGGACAAGACCGAAGAAAGCCACTCTGAAAGATTTGCTTTAAAGAACTTTTCCTCTACGGCATGCCTGAGAGCCTCTAAAGATCTTTTCCCAGCCTGACATAGAGCCTTCTCTGCTTTAGCTATTTTGTCTCGAGCTTTACTTTCAGCTTCTGCCAAAAGAGACTCGGCCTTCCTGTTGGCTTCCTCTATGATCGCACTCGCCTGACCTTTTGCTCCCTCTATGATAGAAGCCGCTTCCTTCTCAGCAGGTTCAAGGGTTTCTGTTCTTAAAGCATCACAAATACGTTTTAGCTTCTCATCAGAGTGCGATTCACCCATAATCCTCGCCTTTTAGTTGATCATTTTCAAGAAATCGGTTTCATATTAAAGAAAAATTGCTTTATCGTTCAACTAGTTAAGCAACATAAATCTAAGAAGCAAAACCCGAATTACGTTAAATAATGCTCTTGAAAATGAATTATTTTAATTTCCTGATTGGTCTATCTTTTTTCCTTGCTTACCCCCTGAGCATGGATGGAAACGAGCAGAA
This sequence comes from Chlamydiifrater phoenicopteri, assembly GCF_902807005.1. NCBI lineage: Bacteria > Pseudomonadati > Chlamydiota > Chlamydiia > Chlamydiales > Chlamydiaceae > Chlamydiifrater > Chlamydiifrater phoenicopteri. The sequence continues at coordinate 161,722 of NZ_LR777658.1, read as the reverse complement.
TAAAACTCGAAGACAAATTTTGGTGCAACGTAGCAAAAATCGACAACAATGTCTCCAGACACTTAAAAACAAACAAAAAAAGAAACTTCTTAAAAAGAATCTTTCAGACACAAAAGACACTACATACTTCGGCGAAGACTATTCTATCAAATTATCCTCTATCTGGCAGTGCATAGAAGATAAACAGCAGTTGCCTGAGAAAATAGATCTTCTCTTTATAGGAAAGGGAGTAAGCTCTCTAACCCCCACTATAAACGTAGCTTCAGAGATTACTCAAAAAAATTTCACAGAATACGCCGAAGAAATTATTTCTTATCACCTACAAGACTCCAACACTCTTTCTTCTGCAGTGTTTACTTCTGTAAGGTCTCCTTGTTGCGAATTCATAATCATTAAAACAGAAAAAAATTCTTGTTGGGGACAAGTAGTATTTTTACAAGCAGTTACAGTAAAAAACAACAAAGTCTACCTTTTCAACTGCATGTCAGCATGGGACGACTTCCCTCAGATTTCTCAGGAATTTTTGAAAACTGTTACTTCTTTCCAACTTAAAAAAAGCAGAGAGCTTTCTGGAGATGAAATTTTAGAACAAGCCTTGCGTAGTATAGAAAAATAAGGATCTTATTTTAAAAATCGAACTCAGAATCAGAAGAAGCTCCTCCGGAGAATACGCACGCCACTTCCCTAGCTAACGGTTCCTGGCGCAAGGCATCAAAAATACATTCCACAAAAAACTTCTTCCCTTCTAGAACAAAAGACAGTCTCAGAGGAAAACGCGTAAGCAAAAGATTAAAGGGCACCTCCACCGTAGACTCTCCGACGGAGACTCCTACAGACATCGCGCCCAAAATATCTTTGGACAATTGAATCTGTCTACACAAATCTCTAAAGTTTTTCAGAGTTTTTCCTTCGCTCTCTTCATCCAACTTATAGAAGGAGCCACAGTGCGGACAAATCAACTCCGAAGGAAAATGCAGAAGAGAGAATGAGACACGCTCTTTGTTGCACTTAACACAAAGAAACTCTAACGCAACATTCTCATTCATCCTCTCTCTCCAATAACCGAAACAAAAAGTCTCGCAAGCCACTTCCTAAACAATGCTTTCAGACTTTAGGCTCATTCCCAACCAAAAGGAACTTTATTTTGCCCCTTCTGAAATTAATCTAATAAATTCAGTTATGGAAGCATCCAGCACTTGAGCATCTGAAGCAAAAATCCTGATTCCCTCAGATAATTTATCCGTAGCCATTATGTCCTCGTTCAGAAGAAAACGAAAAACACTTTCTGTCAAATTAATGGGCTCTATTTGTAATGCATTGGCAACATCTTCTGAAAGCTTTCTTTCTACTTTATCCTCAGACTGCTGCAACTCTTCCAACAATTTTGGAGAGACTGTAAGAAGATCACATCCTGCTAAGGCTAAAACCTGCTCTTTGGTACGAAAAGAGGCCGCCATAATTTCCGTGGAAATCTTAAACTTCTTATAATAAGCATAAATATTGGTTACAGAAACAACCCCAGGATCATTATCTATAGAATAATCAGCCTCTCCATAATGGGCTATCCACCAATCATATATACGACCAACAAAAGGCGAAATCAAAGTCACTTTGGCTTCAGCTGCAGCAATAGCCTGCATAAGACTAAAAACTAGGGTAACGTTACACTTAATTCCCTCACTTTCCAAAAATCCTGCAGCACGAATCCCCTCCCAGGTCCCTGGAAGTTTAATTAGAACCCTATCTCTTGATATCCCCATAGCCTCATAGAGACTCATAACAAACTTTGCTCTCTGAACCATTCCCTCTGTGTTAAAGGAAAGACGAGCGTCTATTTCCGTGGAAACTCTTCCTGGCACTTCTTTTAAAATTTCTGCACCAATATTAGCCAAAATCTTGTCTTGAATAAATTGTAGAGTCTGAACCTCATCTCCATTCTGTTTAATTCCCCAATAAACAGCTTCATTGAGAAGTTCTCCGTAACGCTCATCTTGAGCAACGCGAAGAATTAAAGATGGATTCGTCGTAGCGTCCCTAGCCCCAAACTTCTTAATTAAAGACGAGTCGGCAGTATCACAAGAAATAGTGCTGAACTCTTTAAGTTGATCTAGCTGACTTGCCATGACGCACCTACTTTTTTCCAAATCCTTTCTTTAGGGAATCTAACAAAAAGATACTTTACTATCAAGGAAGCGAAGAATTTAATTAAGGAGATACCAACCGTTATCAAATCAACACCAAAAAGCTCCTCTTCGCACTAAGTGATAGAACTAATAACTTCAGAAAAACACGAAAGCGGGCCACTGTAATTCAGCAGTCCGCTTAGTACTTTCTTACTCGTCAGAAAAATCGAAAACCAACTCTTCCTGTTCTTTTTCCAGATACTGCTTGACTCGACAATGAGTTTCAAATCCTGTTCCACCAGGAATCATATGCCCCATAATCACATTTTCTTTAAAGCCGAGCAGATAGTCTGTCTTACTACTGCAAGCCGCTTCAGTAAGCACTCGAGTTGTGTCCTGGAATGATGCCGCAGAAATGAAGGATTCTGTACCTAAGGAAGCTTTTGTAATCCCCAGAAGAACTGGAACTGCCTGAGCAGGCTTTCCTCCATCCTCTTCCGTTCGTTTATTCTCCTCATAGAATTCTTTCTTATCTACGTCTTCTCCAAACAGAAGTGTGGTGTCTCCCGGGTCTGTGATCCGCACCTTTTGCAACATTTGTCTAACGATAATTTCTACGTGCTTATCGTTAATATCCACCCCTTGCAAGCGATAAACTTCTTGAACCTCGTTAACAAGGTACCTTTGCAATTCTCGCACCCCACAGATTTCTAAAATCTCATGAGGGACCACAAGCCCATCCGTCAATTGTTGGCCTTTTAAAACACTGTCTCCCCTTTGAACTATAAGGTGTTTAGTCAATGGAACAAGATGCTCTTCTTCCATTCCCGTTACTTCATCTCGGACTACAACTATACGCTTATTCTTTTGAACACCTTTAAAGTCCACCACTCCATCGATTTTCGCTATGTCGGCAGCATCTTCGGGCTTCCTAGCTTCTACTAACTCAGCAACTCTAGGCAATCCACCTGTAATGTCCTTTGTTTTAATAGCGCCTCTAGGCAACCTGGCCAAAAGCATTCCCGGAGCAACCCTTTGTCCTTCCTCCACGGATATAATAGCTCCTGAAGGAATAGCATAGGTACCTATTAGTTCTGTCAATGCCGGATCATTGTAAATAACAATCTGAGGATGTAGTTCTCCTCTATGTTGCTTAACGATTAACTCCACAAGACCTGTATTTTTGTTAACAACCTTTTCTGTGGAGACTCCTTCTACTAGGTCTTCGTACTTTACAAAACCGGGTTTATCGCAAATGATAGGTATATTATGAAGTTCTACTTCGGCAATTTTTTGTCCTTTTGAAATCCGTTCTCCATCTCCCGCTAACAGTTTAACACCAAGTTCTACAGGAATGGTTTCCAAACTTTCTATAGATTTAGTTCCTAAGAGCTTCTTGTACTCCTCAAGACTTCGGCCATCATCTTTAACAATATGCAAAGCCCCCTTCTTGTTTAGCACAAGGTTATTACCGTCTTGACCTTCTACTACCCTTAAATTCATGTAAACTAAAACTCCATCATGATCGGAAACAATCTCTGGAGTGGAGGATGTCGCAGCGATACCTCCTAAGTGGAAGGTTCTCATGGTTAACTGTGTTCCAGGCTCTCCAATGGACTGTGCAGCAATAATCCCAACAGCTTCTCCCATACCAATTAGTCGACCATTGGCCAGGTTCAAACCATAACATTTTGCACAAACACCTCTTTGACTTTCACAAGTCAAAGTAGAAAAGATTTTCACAGACTCTATGCCTGCATCATCGATAGCTTCTGCTTGTACAGAAGTTATCACATCACCGGCCTTCGCCAGTAGCTGACTCTTATCCCCTGGACGGAAAATATCTTCAGCAACAGTCCTTCCGTAAATACGATCTTTGAGGGACAAAAGTTCTTCAGTTCCTTGACGAATAGCTGCAGTTTCTATGCAATTCAACGTTCCACAATCAGGTTCTGTTATGATGACATCTTGCGCGACATCCACCAATCTTCTAGTCAGATATCCAGAATCCGCAGTCTTAAGCGCCGTATCTGCTAAACCTTTTCTAGCTCCGTGTGAGGAAATTGAGTATTCCAGTACTGTTAACCCTTCACGGAAGTTAGAGGTAATAGGAGATTCAATAATTGCTCCGTTAGGCTTTGCCATTAATCCTCGAAGAGCTCCCAGCTGCTTCAGCTGAGATTTATTTCCTCTTGCTCCCGAATCTATCATTAGGAACAACGGATTATGCTTGCTATTCTTCTGTTTACTAATTTCAACATAAAGCGCATCAGAAAGGGTATCCGAAACTTCTGTCCAAATACTAATGGTCTTGGAGTGTCTTTCTCCGTCCGTAATAATCCCATCTTCATACTGCTTTTTAACAACAGCAACTTTTTCATAGGCCTCTTTTAAGACATCTTCCTTCATAGGAGGAATTGTCACATCTTTTAACCCCATAGAAATTGCTGCTTTTGTCGCCTGAACAAATCCAAGATCTTTCAAGTCATCCAGGAATTTAACGGTAGCTTCCAGCCCGACCTTTTTATAACATTCAAGAATCAACTCACTGATCCTCTTGCTTGGCATACTGTAATTTTGAAAACCAAGCTCTTTCGGAACTATTTGATTAAACAAAACTCTCCCAGGAGTAGTTTGTATAATCTGATCATCTATCCTAACCTTGATTGTTTCGTGAATATGTAAACCTCGACCAGTCTCATCGCGTCTCCCAGGAAGCTCTTCATCTATGAAGCCTCCACTGTTCAAAGCTACCAAAACCTCCTTCTCCCCACTAAATACTTTGATTTTTTCGGGGAAATAAGTGGGGTCTGCCATGAGATAATACAAGCCTAAAGTCATATCCTTGGACGGAATAGCCACGGGTTTCCCTGAGGATGGCAAGAAAATATTGTCAGGGGCCATCATCAAAACTTTGGCTTCTAACTGAGCCTCTACAGAAAGAGGAACGTGGACAGCCATCTGGTCTCCATCGAAGTCCGCGTTAAATGCAGCGCAAACTAGAGGATGTACTCTGATAGCCTTGCCCTCAATTAAAACCGGCTCAAAAGCTTGTATACCCAACCTATGCAAAGTTGGAGCTCGGTTCAATAGAACCGGATGTCCCTTTATGATCTCTTCAAGAACGTCCCAAACTTCTGGAGAACCTCTTTGAATCATTTTCTTTGCAGAACGAATGGTATAAACATATCCGAGATCCTTTAATCTTTTGATAATAAAGGGCTCGAACAATTCCAATGCCATCTCTTTGGGAAGACCACATTGATTAAACTTCAATTCGGGGCCCACGATAATTACGGAACGACCAGAATAGTCCACCCGTTTTCCTAAGAGATTCTGACGAAACCGGCCATTTTTTCCTTTTAACATCTCCGAAAGAGACTTCAACGGCCTATTTCCAGCTCCCATCACTGGGTGACCATGCCTACCATTGTCAAATAGAGCGTCAACAGCCTCCTGAAGCATCCTTTTCTCGTTACGAACAATAACTTCAGGCGTTTTAAGCCTTAAAATAGCCTTTAGACGATTATTTCTGTTGATAACACGACGATACAAATCATTTAAATCGGAAGTAGCAAACCTTCCCCCGTCAAGAGGAACTAAGGGTCTAAGATCTGGTGGAACGACAGGAACATTTTTCAAAACCATCCACTCAGGACGATTGGAAGAAGAAACAAAACCCTCCACAATCTTCAGTCGTTTCGCTAGCTTCATTCTTGCTTGCTGGGACTTCGTCTTTCGTAGTTTATCCTTTAACTCTACAAGAAGGGTTTGCAGATCCTCGCTTTTTAGCAAATCGTAAACAGCCTCTCCCCCCATTTTCGCCACGAAAGAGTCTTTACCCCACTTCTCAACTACTTCTCGATATTGGATATCATTGAGCAATTGTTTCTTCACTAGATCCGTTTTTCCTGGATCTATTACAACATACTCTTCATAGTAGATAACCCGCTCCAAATCCGAAGCAGTCATACCTAAAACATTTCCAATTCTGGAAGGCGTTGTTTTAAAAAACCAAATATGAACGACAGGGACTGCAAGCTCTATGTGAGCCATACGCTCTCTACGAACCTTTGAAAGCGTAACCTCTACTCCACAACGATCACAAACTATGCCCTTATGCTTAATTTTTTTATATTTACCACAGCAACACTCCCAGTCTTTTGTAGGTCCGAAGATCTTTTCACAGAATAACCCACCTTTTTCTGGTTTAAAAGTCCTGTAGTTGATCGTTTCAGGTTTCTTTATCTCTCCGCAAGACCACTTGTCACGAATGATAGAGTCAGAGGCAATACCTATTTCCAATTTATCAAAAAGCCCTTCCTTCATAGCTAGGGCAGAAATGTCTCGAGAATTTTCTCCGAACATTAATCTTATCTCCAACAAGTGAAAAGTTTACGCTTCTACAACTAAAGGTCTCACATCAAGTCCAAGACCCTGCATTTCTTTAATTAACACGTTAAAGGATTCTGGAGTTCCTGAACGCAAGAGGTTTTCTCCCTTAACGATAGATTCATAAATCCTTGTTCTTCCGGCAACATCGTCAGATTTAACTGTCAAAATTTCCTGAAGAACATGAGCTACTCCATAAGCCTCTAAAGCCCAGACCTCCATCTCCCCGAATCTTTGTCCCCCCATCTGAGCTTTTCCTCCAAGAGGTTGCTGAGTTACTAGGGAGTAGGGACCTATCGATCTAGCGTGAATCTTATCTGCGATCAAGTGACTGAGTTTTAGCATATATATGTAACCCACAACCACCTTATTATCAAACCGTTCACCAGTTTTACCATCATACAAGAACGATTTACCATCTTGAGGAAGATTCTGCTCAAGCATCATGTCCCAAATACGATCTTCTGGGAATCCTTCAAATACCGGAGTTTTTACATAAATGCCCGCAGTCTTAGCTACATACCCTAAATGAGTTTCCAAAACCTGCCCCAAGTTCATTCTGGAGGGCACCCCAAGAGGATTCAAAATCATCTGAACGGTTTCTCCATTAGGCAAGAAAGGCATATCAGCCTCTGGAACAATTTTGGAAACCACTCCCTTATTTCCATGGCGACCCGCCATTTTGTCTCCTACCTGTAGCTTTCTCTTAGAAGCCACGTAGACTTTGACTTGACGAATCACTCCATGATCCAAGTCTGCATCTCCTTCTCGGATTTGCTCAATCTCAGTTTTGTAACCGACCTCTAACTTTTGTAGATCAGTTGCATAGTCTGTCAAAATGTTCTTTAAGACGTCATAAAGCTCACACTGAGGCATCAAAAGATCTACTAAATCTTCTTTTTCTATCCGTTCTATGATCTCTTGATCAAAGACTTCTCCTTTGCTCAAAATTACTTCTGCTGTTCTCCTATGCAAAATAGCTTCTGGAGCTTTCTCATTCAGAAGCAATGCCCCTAACTTCTCTCTGTACTCTATCTTAAGCTCCGAGAGCTGCGCTTTATATCCTTTTTGCAGATCTTTCAAGTGAACAGCTTCTTCCACTAACTCATCATCAGTTTTTGACAAGCGATCTTTTCGACTAAAGACTTTAACATCCATAACAACACCTTCCGTCCCCGGAGGTACTGTTAAAGAAGCATCCTTAACATCTGCAGCCTTCTCACCGAAAATTGCTCGCAGCAACCGCTCTTCTGGAGCCAACTCAGTCTCAGATTTTGGAGTAATCTTACCCACCAAGATATCCCCAGGCTTTACCTCAGCTCCAATACGGATAATACCATCTTCTCCGAGATTCGCTAAAACCTCTTCAGAAACATTAGGAATGTCTCGAGTGATTTCCTCTTTACCCAACTTAGTATCCCGAGCCGTTAACTCGAACTCTTCAATATAAACAGAAGTATACGTATCTTGTTTAATAAGTTTTTCTGAAATGATAATAGCATCTTCAAAGTTGTATCCATACCAGGGCATAAACGCGACCAACACGTTCTTACCTAAGGCCAGCTCTCCTTTATCAGTAGCTGGTCCGTCCGCTATCACATCTCCGGCAGAAACAACATCTCCAACAGAAACTAGGGGCGTTTGATTAATACATGTTCCAGAGTTGGATCTTAAAAACTTTTTAAGCTTGTAAGTCTTTTTAATTGTAGAATTATACTTGGGAGCGATAACTATTTGGAAGCCGTCCACATAATCAACAACACCATCCTCTTCAGCCAAGACAATAGCCCCAGAATCCTTCGCTGCTCGAATTTCTAATCCCGTCCCAACGACAGGAGCTTCCGTTTGCAACAAAGGAACCGCTTGACGTTGCATGTTAGATCCCATCAGGGCTCGGTTAGCATCATCATGCTCCAGGAAGGGTATCAAGCCCGTCACGATAGACACTAATTGCTTTGGCGAAACATCCATGTGAGTTACTGTTGCTGTATCCGCCTCAAAAGCTTCTCCTTTGTAACGAGCCCAGCAAACGTTATCAACGAACATGTTGTACTCATCCAACCTTGCAGAGGCTTGAGCTATAACACATTCTTCCTCGATATCTGCAGTCATGTACTCAATTTCATCAGAGACTACACCGTCTCTAACTATCCTGTAAGGAGTTTCTATAAACCCAAACTCATTAATCTTAGCAAAAGCCGAAAGAGAGGTTATCAAGCCAATGTTAGGACCTTCAGGAGTTTCTATCGGACATATTCTTCCATAGTGAGTAGAGTGTACGTCCCGAACCTCAAAACCAGCTCTTTCTCTATTTAGCCCTCCAGGCCCTAAAGCGGAAAGCCTACGCTTATGCGTCAGCTCTGCTACCGGATTCGTTTGATCCATAAACTGAGACAACTGAGATCTCCCGAAGAAATCTTTTAAAACGCTCGCCAAACCTTTCGCAGAAACTATTTTTCCTGGAGTCAAAGTGTCGGAAGAGAAATCAAACAAATTCATTCTCTCACGAACAATTTTTTCCATTCTGGCTAATCCTGAACGACACTGATTCTGTATCAATTCTCCTACAGAACGAACCCTTCTATTAGCCAAATGATCGATATCATCTACGGAAGCTGTTTCATCTCCCATTTTAAGCTTGATCAAATATTTCAATGCGCCTATGACGTCCTCTTTCCTTAGAGTCACCTGAGAAAGAACTTCGTCATTCATCTCAAATCCAAGCTTGCGGTTCATTTTATAACGACCGACCTTACCTAGATTGTATCTCTTAGGATCAAAGAAAAGTCTCATAATCGTGGAGCGAGCATTGGCCAGGGTTGCAGGCTCGCCTGGTCGCACCTTTCTATAAAAATCTTTCAAAGCCGCTTCATAAGAATCTGTAGGATCTTTTGCTAACATTTTAATGATTGGATGCGACTCGTCTGCATCAAGAGCTATCTTGAGAGAGTCAACCCCAGCATCTAACATCCGTTTTAACATAGCTGTGGTCAGCTTCTCTCCAGACTTACCCAAGACTAGCGAGGAAGACTCATCTACGACGTTATCGGCAAGAATTTTTCCAACCAAAACAGAGAAGTCTTTTTCGCTTTTTAGAGAGAAGGTATCTACCTGGAAAAACTCTTCTATGATGTCTGCGTCAGAAGAATATCCCAAAGCTCTGATAAACGTCATCGCTAAGATTTTTCTTCGACGTTTTTTTCTATCAATATAAATATAAATTAAATCATTAACATCAAAGATAGCTTCCAGCCAACTCCCTCTGTAAGGAATAATCCGGAAGGAATAAAGAACACTGCCCTTAGAGCGCTTCTCTTGCTCAAAGTTAATACCGGGAGACCTATGAACTTGAGAAACTACAACCCTCTCAGCTCCATTAATAACGAAAGTTCCCTTGTCAGTCATGACGGGGATTGTCCCCATGTAGACTTCTTCTTCTTTAATACCGGTCTCATCCGTTAAACGAAACCGAACTTTTAACGTTACGTTATAGGTAATCCCTCTTCGAACGCACTCCTCTGGCGAATACTTTGGCACACCCAAATTATAAGAAAGATACTCTAAAACGGTTGTCTCATTATAGGACTTGATGGGAAATATTTCCCTAAAGACCTCTTCTAGCCCGACATTCTCTCTCTCTTCAGCAAGTTTCCCTATCTGCAAAAACTGATTATAAGACTTAATCTGAATTTCTATAAGATTAGGAAGATCTAAAATGTCTTCCTTTTTGATGAAACTCACCCTCTCAGGGCACCTTAACATGCGTGATCTCCTAAACTAATTCGAATGCAACCAAGTTTTCTCCAAACAAGAAAGCCTCAAATCTGGAGAAAACACTCACGATTCCTTCATAAGCAAAATGAAGAAAATCCAATGACACAAGAAATGCGCAGCTTACATGCCTTTAGCTACAGCTTTTGCTCCAGCTTCCTGCAACTTCTTCACCATATCTTCAGCATCAGCCTTAGAGGCTTTTTCTTTAACAGTTTTAGGTAATCCCTCTGTCATCTCTTTAGCTTCTTTAAGAGCTAATCCAGTCAATTCTCGAACAGCCTTGAGAACTCCTATTTTTTTATCTGCAGGAACTTCTTCAATAATTACTGCAAACTCCGAAGATTCGGCAGCAGCAGCACCCGCCTCACCAGCAGCAGCGCCTGCAACAGGCATAGCCATCATAGGAGCAGAAGCTGTAACGTCCCACTTCTCTTCCAATCTTTTCTTTAGATCAGCAAGTTGCAAAACGGTCAAACCACTTAATTTTTCTACCAATTCATCCAAACATTCCGCAGTCACGTTAACACCTTTTTTCTACAAACTTAAATAAAAACTATAGACTTTCTATGAACTCTTCCCAGCCTTCTGTTCTACACAAGAAACAACACTAGAAAGAACAGAGTTCATAACTCCAACAACACCTGAGAGCGGAGCTGCTAATAAACCAACAAATTGTCCACGCAACTCTTGCAACGAAGGCAACTTCGCCACACTCTCAACCTCTTTACCGCTCAAACAAGCGTTATCTATCCTTCCACCAAGAAAAACCAAAGCGTTTTCATTCTTCTTGGTAAAATTCAAAACCTCTTTTGCCGCAGAGAGCATGTCCTCATAAGCAAAAACAACCCCCAAGTGACCCTTAGAGGACTCGAAAGGAATATCCAACCCCGCTGCAGACAAAGCCTTGAAAAATATTCTTTTCTTCACCACTTCAAATTCAGCAGAAATCCCCGCTAAAGAATTTCTAAAATCCCTAGTTCGAGCAGCATCCATCCCAGAATAACTCATTAAAATAAAGCCCCGGGAATCCGCTATCTTCTCTTCAACCTCGAGCAAAAGTAAATTTTTCTCTTCTTTCATATCTACACCTTTTACGCCACCGCAAGCTCACGCAAATCAATCATAATCCCAGGCCCCATCGTAGATGAAAGCACCAGCGAAACAAGATACTGCCCCTTAGAAGTAGCGGGTTTAGCTCTAACTACAGCAGACACACAAGCCTCTATGTTGTCTTTCAGAGACTGAGCCTCAAAAGATAGCTTACCCACACCCAAATTGCAAACACCAGCTCGATCAGCTTTAAATTCAACCCGTCCTTTTCTCAACTCTTGTATAGCCTTAACAACATCCGTCGTAACAGTTCCAGCCTTAGGCGTGGGCATTAAATTTCTCGGCCCCAAAACCTTCCCCAGCTTACCTACTTCCCTCATCATATCAGGAGTCGCCACAGCCACATCAAAATCTGTCCACCCCCCCTTGACTTTTTCAACCAGCTCATCGCTACCCACATAATCCGCTCCAGCTTCCAAAGCCTCCTTAGCTTTGTCACCAGCAGCAAATACTAGAACCGTAAGCTTTTTCCCCGTTCCACTAGGAAGCAATACCGAACCACGAACTTGCTGATCACTCTTCTTAGTATCTACCCCCAACTTCATAGAAAGATCTACCGTCTGATCAAACTTAACGGAAGGACACGACTTTAAAATATTTATAGCCTCCAACAAAGAGTAACTGCGACTCGAATCGAAACTCTTTGCTATGCTTTTCATTCTTTTTCCACACTTCATAACACGACGCCCTAAACCTTATACCCCGAACTAACCTTCTACAACATCTATTCCCATGCTTCGAGCTGTACCAGCAACCATCTTTATCGCAGATTCGAGCTTTACAACATCCATGTCTTTCATCTTCTGCTCGGCAATAGCCTTCATTTGCTCTCGCGTGATTTTTCCAACTTTGTTTCTATTCGGAATTTTGGAACCAGACTCCAACCCCAAAGCTTTCTTGATTAAAGAAGACACTGGGGGTTGCTTCGTAATAAAAGTAAAACTTTTATCTGCATAAACCGTTATGACCACAGGCAAAATATCTCCAGCCTTGTCCTGTGTGGCAGCGTTGAATTCCTTACAGAACCCCATAATGTTAACCCCAGCCGCACCTAAGGCGGGCCCTATAGGAGGCGCTGGATTTGCTTTCCCAGCAGGGATCTGCAACTTAACAAGCTTAACTATCTTTTTATTGGACATACGAATAACCCTGAGTACGTTTGTACGTTCTTACATAATTTGACGAGAAGAAAACAGAAAGTCGGCATTATAAAAGGATTGACAATTAGAATGCACTATTTTGTTAAAATTCATTCAATTTCCTGTCCAGGAGCAACTTCCTCTACCTGCCAAAACTCCAAATCATCGACCCTAGTTTCTCGACCAAAGATTGACACCATCACACTAAGACGTCCTTTATCTTCGAAAACTTCGGAAACAACCCCGACAAAGTTCACAAAGACCCCGTCATTAATCTTGACCCTAGATCCCACTTCAAACTTGTGCTTTTGAACAACTCCAGACTTCTTCTCTTCGAGGTCATTTAAAATATTTCCTACTTCTTCTTCCGAAAGAGCCACAGGATTTGTTCCTCCGAGAAACTCTATAACCCCGTTAGTACCTTTAATATACAACCAAGACTCATCGGTTAAGTGCATTTTAACCAAAAGGTACCCAGGCCAAATCAACTTCTCTACGACCTTATGTTCTCCTTTCTTCACTTCCATGACATTCTCTATAGGCAGGACAATATCCTCGATAAAATCGGACATTCCAGAGGACTCTTTAAAATCCTCTAAAGCTTTCTTAACCTTCTTTTCCTGAGCCGTGAAAACTTGTACAACGTACCACTTAAACATGTAATTAACCAAAAATAACCTTTACCAATTCACCTATAGCAACAAGCACCCTTCGAATAGTTATATCGATCAAATAAACAGCTAATCCGCAAGAAAAAACACTCGCTAAAATAATCTTTAGGTATCTTTTCAAGTCCTTTTTACTGGTCCACTCTATTTTCTTTATTTCATCAGAAAAACTCCCCGCAAACTGAGAGGCTTTCTTAAGAGCCGCTGCTCGAGATTTTGCGTTTTTTTGACCTTGCTTCATAAACGAACTTTCAGAAATTATGTTTTCAACGGGTGCGAAGGGAATCGAACCCCCGACCGGCGGCTTTGGAGGCCACTGCTCTACCAGCTAAGCTACACACCCAGAGAGCGCAGACCTTCGCCTGCACTCACAACCAGGGAAACTTATTCAACAATTTTAGATATTGTTCCAGCTCCAATAGTTCTGCCACCCTCTCGAATAGCAAATCTCATTCCTTCCTCTAGAGCTACTGGACAAATCAATTCCACTTTGATCTCAACATTGTCTCCTGGCATAACCATCTCTACATTTTCAGGCAGAGTGACCACACCGGTAACGTCTGTAGTTCTAAAGAAGAACTGAGGCCTGTAACCACTGAAGAAAGGTTTATGCCTTCCCCCCTCTTCTTTCTTCAAAACGTAAACAGCAGCCTGGAACTTTGTATGAGGCTTAACGCTTCCAGGCACGCAAACTACCATCCCCCTCTCAACTTCATTCTTCCCAATACCTCTGAGAAGCAAGCCAACGTTTTCTCCCGCATGACCTTCTGGAAGCTCTTTTCGGAACATCTCAACACCAGTAACAATAGTGTCTTTAGTTTCACCAAGCCCTACCAACTGAACCTTATCCGAAACTTTGACAACCCCTCTTTCAATACGACCTGTTACCACAGTTCCTCTACCAGAAATAGAGAACACGTCCTCGATAGGCATTAAGAATGGCTTATCAATTTCTCTTTGAGGAGTCGGAATATTGTCATCAACTGCCTGCATCAACTCTCGAATCTTCTCAACGTACTGAGCGTCCCCCTCCAAAGCCTTAAGAGCGGACCCTCTGATAATAGGACACCCCTTGTATCCCCTCTCCTCCAAGAGCTCTGAAAGCTCCATTTCTACGAGGTCAACCAACTCGCTGTCTTCACCAGAAATCATGTCTATCTTGTTTAAAAAGACAACAATGTATGGAACCCCAACTTGTCTAGCTAAAAGGATGTGCTCCTTAGTTTGGGGCATAGCTCCATCCGTAGCTGAAACCACCAAAATAGCTCCGTCCATTTGAGCAGCACCCGTAATCATATTCTTTACGTAGTCAGCGTGCCCAGGGCAGTCGACGTGCGCATAGTGTCTGTTTGGCGTTTCATATTCCACGTGAGAAGCGGTAATGGTAATTCCTCGAGCTTTCTCTTCTGGAGTATTGTCGATCGAGTTGTAATCGCGAAAATCAGCCAATCCATCACCAGCCAAAGCTTTCGTAATAGCAGCCGTCAAAGTAGTTTTACCGTGGTCAACGTGCCCAATTGTTCCAATATTTACGTGGGGCTTTTTCCGCTCGAAAGTTTCTTTCGACATCTTTCAGAATCCTCTTTATATTTAATTATTCTACTGTTCCTACAAATGCCCAGAATAGGAATTGAACCTACGACCGCTTGCTTACCATGCAAGTGCTCTACCACTGAGCTATCTGGGCTCGTTTAAGACCAAAGCATCATAGAGAATAGCCTAGTCTATGTGACCAATTTTAAAACATCAACAGAAAACCTCTAGCGATGTCTATAGACAATCCTAGCTTTCGTCAAATCATACGCCGACATCTCTACTGTTACCCGATCTCCAACCAGAAGTCTGATATTACTCATACGCATCTTTCCGCACAGGTGAGCTGTGACAGGCATTCCGTTTTCCAAAACCACACGAAAACTCATATTTGGAAGTAATTCCTTGACTTGTCCCTCTAGAACTATAGTATCTTCTTTTTTAGCCATAACCCTGCTTTCGACACCCAACTGCAAAATGATTCCCCCGCCGCCACAACCTCAAAAGGCCGAAACAAGACCGAGAAAAGAAAAAAGTATATTCGACAACAAGAAAAAGTCAAATGACTTCCTTTTAAGAGAAAGTAATAAGGCTCATCTTTAATATTCCCAGACATTAAAAAAATTCATTTCTCTAAATCATTTATTTTGAAAAATCAAAAATGAAAAAGAAAAAACTTTCTCTTTAGAATTAAAGAGACCACTTTTAAAATAATAGCTTTCAACATGAAATCATCATAGAATGAGCACACCATCTATTAACAACTCCTTTCAAAGCCCCTCACCTTTAGAGTTTCCCTCCACACCTCCGACCAATAGTTCTTCGAATATGATAGGCCGCTTTCCTCAGTCAAGGCTATTAGAAGAAGCTCCTATTACAGAACTAGAGATAATTCCTCTACAGAGAGCCCCCTCCACTGGAATCTCGGGAAAACTTTTTGTTATAACGGATAAGATAGGAGAATTTTTAAAAGCTAATTGGAAACACATCCTTTTATACATGCTGGCTTGGGCTCTCATTCTAGCTTGCCACTTTACTGTGGCAATAACACTTACTGTATGGCTCTGCATTGGTTTTGCGGCAGGAATTGTCATCGGCATAGTCTCTGCGACCCTCCTGGACAAAGAAAATAAAAATAAAGAAATCAACAGCCTGTGGAACCTTCTCAATCACGGCATCACGCAGCTAGACCAAAATGGAACTAGACAGGTACTACTAGCTACTATGGTAGCTTCGATTTCAGGTCTCATATACATGATTCCTGAGGTTGTCGGCTTTATTATCGGAACATGTATAGGGAATCAGATATCTATTCAAGCTTGCTACGGCATACAACTAGGAAAAGAATCTGTCCGCTATCTGTACGATCCGGAAGCTTTCGAGCAAAGAACCAATTCTATCCGACACTCCATTAATGAATGTCAAATTTTTCGAAATCTTCTAATTAATCAGGAAATACTTACTCTCCTATTAAAAAAATATCAAAGTTCATCCCCTGAAGAATCTCTCACACATACTGTTCCTATAAAACTTACTGGACTAATGAACAGGATCTACGATTTTAGCGAACCTTCGGCACCAAAACCTATAAGTCTTGATAACCCTAAAATAGCAATAGAACTTTTGGAAAAAAGCATCTTAGCTCTATCTGTTCGCTTAGCAAGCATAACAGAAACGCCAGACAGGATTGTAGAAGATGAATCTTAAATCACTGAAAATAGACGGGCTCTCCTGCCAAGAGAAGCAACACCTTCTAGTTTCTACCCTTAACAATCTGCCTTCCAAGGAAGCCTTCTATCAAGCGCTCATAGAGCTCGGCAGAGAGCCTGTTGTTTTTCCTTCGGAACACAAAATAGAACAAAATTTAGTCAGAGGATGCCAAAGCAACCTTTACTTAACTTGCCAATTGACTGAAAATAAATTAATTTTTGCGGCCTCTTCCGAAGCTCTTTTATCTTTGGGCATGACCAAACTATTCCTCATTGCCTACTCAGAAGAGACTCCCCAGACGCTATTTTCCACTCCCCCTATTTTTTCTGAGAAACTACAATTTTACTCGTCAATATCTCTTGGAAGACAACAGGGAATGAACGCTCTGTTTTTAAAAATGAAACTGCTGGCCGTGCAGGCAGTAAAAGATGCGGAATCATCTAGTTGGGTTCCTTAGAGTTTAAAGAAAAAATTATTCAAAGAACAAGGCCGCCTCTCTCCACAGCTTTAATAAAACTGTAATGGAGTAATAAACTCCTCCTTTACATGTTGTAATGCGCAAAACCGAAGCGCTTGCTATTTTTTCAATCGCCACCCCAGGCAAGGATTAAATCCACTTTTCATTATAAAAAAAACAAAAGTCAGTGTGACAGCCCCTCCCTTGAAGTCTTCTCTTCAAAACAAAACCTTGCTCCAACAAGGCAAAAAAATTGTATCTAAACAATTCTTCCAAGAATTGATTTTTTACTTGTTGTTTTTTCTTAAATCATTAAGATACTGAGCCTTCGCTCCACGACAATGAGCCGCTCAATTTTTTCGGAGCATAGAGGACGATTACTTAAAAACATCGAAAAAGCATTTTATGGCATTACAGCTGGTCTGCGTTTTTTTTCCTTTTATTTTCTTCTTTAAAAACAGAAGCTGGGTTGCTATGGAATGGCGGTTCTACTCTTCACCCATTTCTGAACAAGCGCATAGCAATTTTTCTTTAAACAGAATTATTGAGTCTATTGCTGGCTTTCGAAGCTATCTGGGAGGGATCTAGTGGTCTTAAACAAGAAGTTATTGTCTTTATCAGAGAATGAGACTTTTGAAAACCCCTTTGTCCCCCAGACAAAGGGGTTTTTTTTTTCCAGAAGCTAATAATTTTCCAGAGATTCGTCTCAGCGCTCCCTTTTCCAATCCCTCTCTATGAAAAGAGATACCGTTGTGTAAATAGGAGACTTATTTCTCTTGCTGGCAAAAAAAACAAACAAAACAAGCCCTTAAAATTTAGGAGATTATTTTATGCAACCCGTTCAATCCTCAGCTTCTCAACCTTCATCAAACGTAGAAGAAGAGCCACCATCATCGGGGGAGGAAGCGAGCAGTGACCGTACAAGTGGTAATGACCAAAGAGAAATTCTCTCCTCTTCTGGCTTACCCCCGCAATCAAGCCTCCAGCATACTGCTGAAACCATACGCGTTCTTACTGTAGGAGAAAGCGAAGGCAGGTTACCCTCTTCAACAAGTTACTCTCCTATCTCAGAACAGCCTCCACAATCTGAAGAACTCATTCAAGGAATCCGAGTATGTACTGGCAGCACAGAGAATAATGGGGAACTTCAAGATCTACTTGGGTCATCTTTTGGGGAAGTTTGTATTGTATATGTCAATGACAGCGGCACACCGGCCTTTGAAGCGTTAAGCGCGGGATGTGTTCTAAGTGAATGTTGCGGGGGACACCCCGTAAATACGGTTTTGAATGAAGGAGTTGGTTTCAGCTGTTCTAGACCTCTTCATCGACTTCGGTGTCCTCGCTATCATCCACAAGTTCTGGCATTACATGCACTATGGATGCGGTTTCTGGAAACTCATCCCGAAGGAATTATTCTTCAAATTTTTGATGGTGACGGCGGTGCTTTTGTCGAAGCCGCTTTGGAATGGCTTTCTTTAGAACTTAGAGCTCGCGTTCATGTACTGGGGTTAAATCCTGCCCACTACCCAATGAACGCTTTAGAAGCTGTTTACTACAGAACCTCCCTACATGCTTCGCTATACGATCGAACAGGGTACCTAACTGCACGCGCCGATAATCGTATATCAACCGTACCCTATTCAGCCCTCTCGACAAGCTTCTTTCCTTCGGCAAGCGACGATAGTTTTCAACTTGGCATAAGGATGGCCTTCCTTCGATGTACTGGGAGAAGCGGCTTTACAAGCACTCTACTTCCTGGAGATAACACTGATGGACACTCTTTTGCCCTTGTGTCTTTAATCGAACAAGAAGAAAGTCAAGCCTTCCAACGATTAATGAATGCCTTAGAAGCTGGAGCCGCAACTTCCGTGAGAAATAGTCATCCCCCGGTTAACGGAAACTGTGGTCGATTGATGCTTATGATATTTTCATTATTCAGACAAGTTGTGGGAAATGTCTTCCGGGCTTCGGTTGAGGTAGATCTCCGTTACCACCCTATGGATGTGGCTTACGCCTCTTTCTACACGTTGGGAGCCACTGGAGAACTTATTATTTTCTGCACAAATGGACGAGCCGCTTCTTACAGATTATTAAGAATGCTGGCTAGATTATGGTGTTGTATTGGGGATGCTACTTTTATCGCAGAATACATTCACTGCATATACAATCTGCGAGTAGTGTCAGCCCTCCCTACTCCGAATCCCTGCGTACAAAATCTTTTAATTTGGGTTATCGGGACTGGAGCGACTCCTTTTGCGTTCTGGTGGATGCAGCAACGTTTCCCCAGACTCTATCACAGAACCACACGACTAGCCCTCAGATATGTTTCTCCTCAAGAACATCAACAAGAGCTGGTAGAACAGCGAGGCGGACCTTTCGATCAGAATCGACGTAATGCCTTTGGAACAACTGTCGGAGTTATGTGCAATTTAATATACGGAGTCGGGTTTGCTGTATTGATGGGGGGCTTGGATCTCTTTAACTGGAGATTCCCCGAAAATTGTCGACCGTGCAATAATTCCACTCTTACCAATACCACCGCAAACACAACAACTCCCACACCTTTAGGAAACTGCACAGAACCTCTATTCAATTTGAATGGAACTTTTACTGAGGTCTATCAAAATAGATCCTTACACAAGATGGCGATTACCGTAAGGATTGTATGGTGTTTCTTTATGATGATCTATCTTTTATTTGTTGTAGGTCGAACTTTACGCCAAAGTAGAAGAAGGCGATGATAACAAAAAGCATCTTCCGTCACTTGCTTTTAGGTGACGGAAGATAAATCCCCTACGAAAGATAAGGAAGACTACAAGAGAGGAACTACTTTGCAAAAAGTCTTAATTTTCTGAAACAAGATGAGACACAAGGTAGGGAGAGATCTTAGCGCTACAAAGCTCGACAAGATTTGGGGCAGCCTGGATTTGAACCAGGGACCTACGGGTTATGAGTCCGCAGCTCTAACCGCTGAGCTACTGCCCCTAGAAGAGGGCCCATGCTACCATAAACCTCTGCATAGAAGCAAGAACTATCCATCAAACTTCCGAATCAACTATTAGTCCTTCAGTTTCTATCGCTAAACCTAAAAAAATCTCATTACCAAAAATTTGAGCAACATCCACAGCTGTACGCCCCTCCATATTACGAGCATTCAACACAGTGTTATTTACAAGCAGGAGCCTAAAAATCATACGATACTCGCCTAAAAGTTCTTCTGAGGGATTAGATTGAGCCAGATAATGAAGCGCAGTATTCCCCGAATTATCTACAGCATTAACATTTGCTCCGTGAAGTAACAATTCTTGAATTAAAAAAGCTCTAGAGTACCACCCACTTAGACGACATGCCAGCATTAAGATTGTGATGCCTTCGATGACGGTAGCGTTAACATTCGCTCCATTTTCCATAAGGAGAGCAGCCATTTTCCCCTGATCTTTGGGAGACTCATCATGGAAAGGTTCTAGAGGGAAGCATATATCTGCAAGAGCTGTGACAGTCAAATCCCCTACAAAATTAGATTTTTCTAAAGGTTCCATAACACCTCTTCGCAGCAAACTCCTTACCGCGAACAAATCTAAATTTAAAATAGCTAGTCTAAAGAAGGATATGAACGGTAAATTCTTCAAAAATTCCCTATCTAACTGTCCCACGGCATTTGTAGGGAAACATTGAGGAAACACGCTGGAAAACCTAGTCACATATCGTCTCATAACGACATCATGTA
The DNA here is from genome assembly GCF_902807005.1 of Chlamydiifrater phoenicopteri. Taxonomy (NCBI): domain Bacteria; kingdom Pseudomonadati; phylum Chlamydiota; class Chlamydiia; order Chlamydiales; family Chlamydiaceae; genus Chlamydiifrater; species Chlamydiifrater phoenicopteri. Next base: position 141,089 of record NZ_LR777658.1, on the reverse strand, counting down.
ACATAGAGACTCCCAGTCCCTGATGATAAATAACAATAGAGTTGGCATGAGAAGGCAAGGGAGGCTTTAACATTTCCAAACTAAAAGGTTTTTCCAAAAGAGTTTGTACGGCTTCTTTACAGTCAATTAAAGCCGCTAAGAAGATATTTGAAAAAACACCTTTATAAGCTTGTTTACAACTAGAACTTTTTGTCAGAATCTCATAACAAGAACGCATTGCTTGGGAGTACTTTTCCTGATTTCCTTGCAGAAAAAAGATGCTCAAACAGGCGTAGGGGGGATAGGCTTGATATATCTCATTATTTAGAAGAACAGGCTCCATCTTCACAGGCAACTGAAGTAGTTGGGAGACAAAATCTGGACGAGTCATCGAAGCTTTCAGCATTCTTTCTAAAGACCCAGGATGCAGTCGGGAAATGGATAGTCCAAAAACCTTTGTAAAAAATAAAAAAGCATCCCAGCTAAGACCTAAAGAGATCAACTTGTACAGTCTTTCCAAAAAGATATGTGTTACTGTACCGGAACGACTAGTTTCTTCCTCTAAAAAGTTTTTTTCTAAAAATTTTTGCAAAACTTCCTTTGAGCAAGATTCCAATAACTCATCCACTTCTCCATCAGTAATTTTCCAAGAAAAATGGTCACAAACACAATTGAATAAAGGAACCAAAAGGGTTCTTAGCTCTTCCATTAGCATCGGATTAAGAGGCATCAGAATACGCTCAAACTCAGCCTTAATCAATATATCCAGCCTATCTAAAGCGTCTAGGGTAGAAAAAACGCCTCTAACAAAATCAAACCTATTGCTGATGGAAACTGCTAAGGAAAGGTCTAACTCTTCCCCTTCTTTCTGTAAAATAAAGGGCAAAAAAACTTGATCCGAAAGCAGTGGTAGCTGTAATTCCTCTAAACAGTTGGATAAAACATCCATATCTCCTGATTCAAGGGTAGGCAGCAAGTCCATCCTTTTATTTAAAACTATTTTTAATACGTTGACAGCTTTAGAAAAGGCCTCAGATCCTCTTTTTAAGCTGTTCAGAGCCTTCTTCGACCTATGGTTCGCGTACAAAATAGCCTGCACCCTAGCGGCGTCAGAAACTAGAGCATAAGAAAAGACTTCCCTCCCCGATAGACAATCGAAGATTCTTGAAGAAACTTCCACAGGCAATAAGTCTACAGGCATGCCCTCATCCTCTTGTCCTTCCTCGCTAGAGGAAGAGGGGGAGGAAATGAAACCTGTTAAGCTTCGAAAGAAAGATTGTATCGACATTTTGACTTCTATTTAATTAAAAGAACAAAAAACAGAAATTATATTAATTTTAATCAAAAAAAATCTCAATTTTATTTAAAATGTTAAAAGGAAAAATTAAAAAATTTTTTAAAATCTAAAAATTCACCTTTAAAACAAATTAACAAATAAAAGTATGTCAATAGCTCCCCACTCTTCTCCTTCAGAAGAGCTTTCCTCCTGTTCCCACTTCTATCCAACTCTAAGAAGATCCGAGCTCTCCCAAACACCAAGTCCAGAAGAGATTATAACTGTAGCAAGGAAAATAGAATCTTTTACTTCCAGATTAATTCCCTTGACTTCAGACAGATGCCTAAAAAGATATTCGGGATGTCTTTCCTGCCCACCACAAAACTGTGTACACTCCGGCGGCGGCGCCCCTCTTTTAGAACTATGCCACTGCTGGACCTGTTGCTTTGGAAAAACTCATGGGAAAGATATCAGAGACCTCCACCTATTTCTAAAAGAACTCACAAAACAACATAACGTTCACTGCGTTGCAGATACTATCCTTCGTAAAGGAATCTCTCTAGGCGTTGTAATGCGACAACAAAACAACTTTACCGAAGAACAAAAAGAAATTTTAAAAGGTGGATGCAAGAACCCCTATGAATTAGATCTTGAGGAGGCAAAAGATAAAATCACTAACGCTAGAAACCAATTAATTTGCGCCTCATATGATAGATCTCATAATTTATATCTGATTTTAGAACTATGGAAAAGCTCTAAAAAGTCCGATGCTAGAGATCTGTCTAATACTTTTACTCTCTGGGTGCAAAATAAAGAAGGCCAGGTATCGCCGTTCTGTTCTCATCGACTAGAATCTTTCCTGTCCTCTCTAACCCTCTTTTCTCTCAAAAGTCGTAGGAGCGGAGCTCGAGTTTCCCCAAGCCAGGCAGCACACCTAGCTCTGCAAGTACAAACAACCCTTTCATGCATCTTGAGCAACAGCAAATACAAGGAATCTCTCCTCTCCACCGTATCCATCGAGGAAGAGGTCTTTCCTGCCTGCTCTACAGAACTCATCTTTTGTATCCTCATAGCATCTCTAGAAGCTGAAGGAAAACTCCCATCATTAAGAAACAAAGCCCTTCTTCAATACTTCCCTAAAGAAATCTCTGAACTAATTACGTCTTCTGCAGAAACATTTAGGAAAACACTTTTGGGAGAATTTCTTCTTTGTAAAAGACCGAGAAAAAAGGGCGATCCGATGGATGTTCCTGCTCCAAAACAACAGATGTTAAAGTTAAGAACTTTTAGCGAACCCATTTTGAGTATAAAAGTTTCCAGCGCTACCAACGACGAGGATGAGGAAGATCCCGAAGAAGGTCCCTCTACTAAAAACACCTAAAAGGATAAAAAATGGAGATAACTTTTGATTTGTTATCTCCACAGAATTCTTCAGGCGTTATATAGACTTTCTTCGATTGAAAAACTTACGGATCTTATCCCCAACCTTTGCTGGTAAAGATTTTTTGGCATCACCATCTGTTTTTGGAGTCTCCCTTGAAACTTCTCCAGAAGCAACTCCAGATTCATAATCCACTTCAGGCAAATCCGATTCACTCAGACTACGCCCTAATCTCGGTTGCTGCTGAATATTTTGTGCACCAGATCTATCTGCTTCAGAATCCTCATAATCCACAGGAGGATACTCCACAGAGCCTCTTTCAACTTCTGATTTACTATCCTTGGCAGGGGCTTCTTTCGTCTCAGTCTCGCCACTTCCTGGAGAATTTTTCTTTTGTAAAGCAGTCTTCAGCTCATCCATAAAATTCAATCCACCAGGAGCACTAACTGGGCGTTTTAAGACAGGATCCTTTCCAGCTTTCATTCCTGAAGAAGCAGGAGAAGATGGCGAAGAGGGTTTGGACTCTGGTTTAGACTCTGTCTCACTACTAGAAAGATTTGGAGCAGAAGCTGCTCTTTGCTGCAGCTTAGCCTTCAATTCGTTCATCAACCCTTCATTAGCAACAGGTTTCGACAGAGGTCTTGATACCGGCGTCTTTTTTTCCGGTGTAGAAGGAGTTTTTGGAGAGGAAACAGAAGCAGCCGACGAACTTCCAAAATTCAGGGGAAGGGGCGGGGGATTATTCGCTGGATCAAAAGGTAAATTGGTATCCTCGGGAAGAGCCAACTCTGGAGTAGCAGGCGAAGATTCTGACTCTGGAGTGGGATTATTTTCAGAAACAACCTCATCTTTTCCTCTAGAAGAAATAGCTTTTTGCAGCTCACTTAAAAATCCTCCACCAGCTTCCTTTTTTCCTTGAGAAGCGTCAGGCTTTCTGGGAGAGCTTGATCTCGGAGGCAATTTTAACGGCCCCCCAGCGTCAAACTTGCTTAAATCTGCTGGTAATGGGGGAGCAGGAGGTGGAGGAACTCCCTGGTTCCCTGGAGAAGAGGTCTTTCCTTGGGGGCCTCCTGCAGTTGTACTAATTCTGGAAGATAATGGAGTAGAAGAACTTGACGAAGCCCCGCCAAGAGCCTTTCCTAAGGCTGCTTTAGCGGCATCAAAGGATTTTGAAGCTGATTCTGTCTGCTTAGAATCTCCCTTGTTGCTAATATTGTGTCCTCCCAGCTTAGAGGATTTTCCTACATTTGAAGACGAGTTATCTGGTACAGGGAAAGAACCTCCCACTCCACTATTAGAATTAATACTGCTCATTTTTAGTAAATTTTTTATTTTTATTATAAAAAATAAACCAAAAACAAACTAACCGCGTTTTAACACGACAATCTCAAAACAAACACAAACAAATGAAAAATAAAACTTTAAAAGTAAGGACAATTATAAAAATATGAAAAAAAACAGAAAAAGAGCTGGTTTTTACTAAACAAGCCGAGCAGCCTCTGACCCTACATCATGGGAGGATCCCTCAAGGCAATGTGCTAGCAGTCCCTTCTGCAACATCAATTCTGCATTTAGAATAGCTCCGCCAGCGGCACCACGAATAGTATTATGAGAAACCACAACAAACTTCCAGTCTAATACCGAACTTTTGCATAACCGACCAATGATTATGGACATTCCTCGCTCAATCCTAGAATGTCTTACAGGCTGAGGTCCAAAGAGATCCTCCAGGTAATATAAAAACTTTTTAGGAGCACTAGGCAAGGAAAATTCTTGAGGCTCCCCAGAATAGTTCTCCCAAGCATCTATGATCTCTTTTCGAGACGCAGGTGTTCGTAATTTTACGGAAACACAGGCAGTATGACCATCTAACACAGGAACTCTAGTACAACAAGCACTTACGTTAATCGGATATGGCTGTATAACTTTAGCCTTCCGACAAAATTTTCCCAAAATTTTGGCTGGTTCGGTCTCTACCTTCTCTTCTTCTCCAGGTATATAAGGAATGACATTCCCTAGGACATCATACGCTGAGACTCCAGGATATCCGGAACCAGAAACTGCCTGCATTGTAACAATCTGAACGTCAGACACCCCGAACGCGTCTACCAGAGGTTTAAGAGCAGCAACTATTGCGACAACCGAACAATTGGGGTTCGTAACAATGCTCCCTAACGAACTATCCAAAAGCTGTAAATGATCAGCATTTACTTCAGGTATTAACAAAGGCACCTTTGCTTCCATTCGATGGCTTGAAGCATTGGAAATAACGAAGCAGCCTGATGAAGCGAAGAGCACCTCCTGTTGTGAAGCAACCTCTGAAGGTAATCCAGAAAAAACTAGAGAATACTCTCCCCTAGGCTCACTGGGCTGTACTTCCATAGCTAATAATTTTTGAGGAATAAAACCCGAAAGATTAGGAACCAACTCTCCAAACTTCCTTCCTACGGAACGATCAGACCCCATAAGAGAGACCACTCGAAAAAAAGGATGATCTGCTAACAGACTCACAAATTTCTGACCTACAGAGCCTGTAGCTCCTAAAATTCCTACAGGAATCTTCGATAGTTCATCCTCACTTCGAATAACCATAATTCTCCTTCATTAGATTTTCTTCTCTACGCGCTCATCAAAACCACTCTGCTAAATTAGTTAAGTCACCTCTAGAAATAATCCGAAAACCAGAGCTGCTGTAATAAGAATAAATGTTTCAAAATATGTTCTGGATCCTATGCATAAGGCTTCTAGAGAGTCCCATAAATAATCTAAAGCACGACCTTCCCATAAAACCAGAACATCCGACAAACGGAAGCGATTATAAATATTACCGCAATAAAAACTAAGTATTCACTATCCAAAGATCTGGTAGAAATACAGGACCTCACCCCACAATCCTTCCGACATATGGTCGAGGATCATTAAGACAAAAGATATAAAAACTTGAAAAAAGCTTTAGCAACCTTTTCCGGGCTTTCACTAAACAGGATATGCGTTGAATTCGCCGTTCGAAAATCTGCTCTATAAACTTTGAGGCGATTAGAAACTAACTGCCAAGCTTCCTTCATACGCAAGAACATTTGTTTCAGCAAATTCAGAATAAAGGAAATAAATATTGTTAAAGGATTCCTTCTAGGACTTGTCCAAGGATGACTCTTCCCGCAAGGGCACCCCGTTTCGTAATGCACTTTTATCATATTTCACTTCTATCAACTAAGTTGTGCAGGCAGCATCTAAAAATACAGACCAGTTTGTTAATTTTTGATGCACAGATTCTATATCCTTGTAACGAACAAAATCTGCAACATTCAAAGGCTCTCTAACAGTCGCAGAAGCTATCACGCCTAGTTTTTCTAACACAGCTTTTACAGACACAGGATTCCCCCCCGAAGACAGTAGGGAACAGGCCTCTCTCCAGGGAAAATCATCCATCCTTATATCAATAAAGTTCTGTCTCAGATAGTTGTAATACTTAGAAACAATTTCTGGCCAAACATTTCCAGCTACATTAATCCAACCTTTAGCTCCAATTTTTAGGAAATCCTCTACCAAAATATCGTCACCACAAAAAAGGGTACACGCTGAAGGGCCTGTTAAAAACTCCGAATAAAAAGAAGGTCGACCGGAAGCATCTTTAATGCCGTAAAAATTAGGCTCTATCTGCAAAGTTCTAATAACTTCAGGATATATAGAAACTCCACTTCTACTAGGAATATTATACAAAATAACTGGAAGCGTTGTTTGATGCATTAATCTCCTAAACCATGACAGTTGTCCAAAAACGCCCGGTTTAGAATAAATAGGCGTTGTCAAAAGATATCCTTGTATGGGTAGACGATTACACTTCTGTATAAAAATTTCTGCGCCAAGAATATCTATGCCCGACACGCCCACGAAAATGGGAACAGAAAGCTCTTGTTCGCAAGTATACTGCACAATTCGTAGTCTCTCAGGAAAAGACAGCGACAACCCTTCCCCTGTACTTCCCAACAGTAAGATTCCTCCTGAGGCAGATTCTCCCATACGGAGCACTCGTGATAAAGAACTGTAATCTATTGCACCAGAGTCTAAAAAAGGGGTCACACACGCCACAATCACTTCTGGAAGAAAGGAACTACACATTACCTAAAGGAAACTCTAATCTTTGATCAAACTAACGAGGTTTCTCTAACAAGCTCATCATGCAACAAAGAAGCAGTCAAGAAGGCTTCATCATCTCCTACCACGACAGTGAATGCAGTATCACCAACCTGGTACAGAACAACTACCGACACCACATTCTGCAATAGCTTCCTCACAGCATCTGACAAATAGTCTAGATTGGACAAGCCCCGGCCGACCAAAGATAAAGTAGAAACGTTTTTTATGATATTTAAATCTGCAAAAGATGCTAACTTCTGAAACACCCTGTGTCTACTACAAAACCTATTGAACCATATCTCTTCCAAAACCACAGCATAACTTTTATCATCATGTTGCATATAATCTAGGAAGCACTTCTGAGACAAGGTTTCTAGAAAGTTGTGAACTTTGAACTTATCTTCGTGCTTTTTCAAGTGGATGAAAACAATCACCAGCCTTGTGCGAATAGCCAAAGCTCTTATTCGAGAATCAAAAGTATCCGTCGAAGAACTTAGACATCCCTTTTCATAAGATATTAATGTCCCTTTATTCAAAAGCTCTGTTGGATCTTCATCAAAGGTAGACAACACTCTAATGGGAATATTAGCTCTCATGCAAGGAAGCAACGTTGGTGGATACACAACTTTGGCCCCCCTATGGGAGAGCGCTTCCATCTCTTGAAAAGAAAGTCGAGAGAGAACTTCTGCTCGGGAAGAATACCCAGGATCTACAGAATATACTCCAGCGACATCTTTATACAAACGCACTTCATCTGCTTTTATCATTTCAGCAACCAGTGCAGCTGTATAATCACTTCCACCGCGGCCCAAAAGAGTGGTTTCTCCGTGCTCTGTCGCACCTAAAAATCCTTGTATGAGGTAGTGAACTCCGGGCAAACTCTTTCTTTTCGACCACAATCTTCTCATAGCATAAAGATCAGGAGAAGCTTTTTCGTATTTAGCATCGGTAATGATAAGAGTTCTTGCACACAAAGTTTCTGTGCAAATGCCCATCTTGATAAAAAAATTTGCCAAGATAGCTTGAGACATATCCTCTCCAACGGAAAGGACCTCAGCCTTTTTCCTTGGATGTACGCCTCCATCGCAAAACAGATTGTCTCGGATTTTATTTCGGAAAAAATTGGAAAAAAAAGGAACTCTAAGCTCAGAAGCTATCTGCTCATGAAGAAGCAAAATCTTATCTAAAAGGAGCCTCCTATCCTTATTGCTAAGAACAAAAAGATCCGAAAGCATATTCGTAACCCCAGCAAAGGCGCTGACAACTATCACCTCTGCTTCGGGAGTACCACGAATAATCTCTGCAACCTTCCGTATACTCTTAACGGATCTTATACTCCCCCCGCCAAACTTTACTACAACTCTACTCATTCTTATGCCTTAGGTATACTATTTGAATCCATTGGAGTATAATGCCTAACAGTCTAGATCCGTTCGTATATACCTTGATCAGTAACCATCACCTAGGGAAAAAGTCTCAGCCCCATGATGGAATGAATGCCTTATTTCATATTGAAGAAGCGTTTTTTTAAACCGAAAACATCTGTCATACCATAAGTCCCTACTTTACCTAAATTCTTGTTCATCCACTCTAAAATCTTTTCCACTCCATAAGCAAAAGCCTCCTTATCACAAACTTTGTGAACAACAGAGAGGGATTCTCTAGAACTAGTAAACGATACTTCGTGATTACTAAAGATTCCTCCAGACCTTGAAGAACTTAATTCTACAAAGTTATCAATTCGACCACCTTCTTTAGGAAGCCCATAGCTGTAATCTGCATTCCAAAAATCTTTTTTTATTCGTACAATAGTGTCTACGAGAGCCCTAGAAGTCCCAGAAATAGCGTCTTTTTTGCTTCTGTGATGCTCATCATGAATATGTATATCGTACTCGTCATCTAGGACCCTTGCTAGCAAGGAAACTAAAAAACTTTGCACACAGGCACCAAAAGAAACATTTGGAGCAATAACTACCAAAGTTTTTTTAGATAAAAGATCTATAAGTTCTGCTATCCGCCCTTCGTATAAGTCTAAATTTGTCGTGCATATTGCAATAGGTTTGGGCCTATCTTTTAGTTTTTCCAAAAGTTCATGCACAAGCTCTGGAGAAGAAAAATCTATTAGAAAGTCACTCTCAGCGATAACTTCTTCTAAGGAACCTAGAGGAAAGGGAGTCTCCTTCTTTCTTCCAACTCCCTTACCTAAATGGAATTGCAAAGACTTCCTAACATGGCAAGCAACGCAACTACCCGCCCGCCCCGTAACACCGATAACGCCGACTACTTTCACTTCTAACCTCAAAAGGGAACGTCTATTTAAAATCATTAAGATTTCTTTTCAAAAGAAAAGAAACTTTCAAAAACAAATACTTTTTAATAAAATAGAATGGTCAATAACAATTACAAGTTCTTATGACACAAATTCCAAAAACTTCTCTATTCACTAACCAAACGCCCGCCCTTCCCTCTTCTGAAAAGGGGGATGAAAACCTAACTGCAGGAAAGGTTTTGTTAGTAATAGCTGCTATAATCCTAGTGATCCTCACCCTGGGAACCATCTTGTGTTGCATTTCCTTTGGCGAGTTAATAGGCGAACCCAAGGTTATAACACTTCCTCCAGAACAAGTACACCCTAAGAAAAAAACTATTGAAGAGTTATCAAAACCAGCACAACAAATCATCGATCGCCCTTTCACTACTCCAAGGAAAAGATCTCCTGAAGCGATCCCCTCTCCAGAGCTTCTGACAAAAGAGTTAGATCTCACCTCCCTCAAGCAAGAACGTCTTTACCCACGCCTGTTAAAACGGATGTCCCCACCCTTACAATTCTCCACCGAGTTAATAGCAGAGATAGTTATGTCTCTAGCTCAAAAGTTTCCGCAACTGCGTGGTAAAGAGCACTGGCACTCTCACCCTAACGATGTTCACAAACATATCGAGAGAAAAATAGAGGCCGAGGAAATCTTCCCAGACCAGCTCATCCCTATACCCTATCTATTTTCTCCTACTTTTACGGGAGGAGCAGCCAATCATTGGGTCCTTGTCGCTCTAGATATGCAATTAAGAAAAATACTCTACTTCAATAGTTTATGCAATTACACCGGGCAAACAGAACTTCTGAAAAAACTTCAAGAAACTGCGGAATTATTGTCTACTAGCTATCCGGGGGACCGGCCTTTTACTGTAGAAAATATAACAGCAAACACAACGCTACAAACAGATGGTGTCTCTTGCGGAGCCTTCACCTGCTGGTTTTTGTACAATCACCTCCAGAATCCCCTTTCTAGCACTCAAGAAACCTACAACAGAATCTCATCTGAAAAAGCAAATCGTTTGCTGCAACAATTCCGAGAACACATGGCCGCAGCAGTCCTACACGCAAGAAGGTTTCTCTCAGACGACGACAGAGAATGGTACGAAGCTGAAAATAGTTAACTTAATGTTTTCCCCAAACTAAGTTCTTTTTGTCTCAAAAAGATCTTCATTCCTGTCTTTTTTTTCTCTTCTCAAGGAATCTCCTGCAGCCAATACGTAAACGCTCTCTACTGTGCGATGAACAACATTACTTACGGAAGATCTAAACGATTCATCCTTTAAAAGATCTACCACTTTCTTTCCTAAAACACACAAGCTCGACGACACCGAAGAAACCAAAGCCTTCGCACCTCTCTTACCTAATTCGGAATACTCAAATAAATCTTCTAACTCCTCCAAATCTATAGCTTCTCTAGCAAACATATTACTTCTAGACACCAAAGGGTCCGCTTTTTCTCCTCTGGAAGGCACAAAACTTTCACATTCTTCTATAGCTAATGAATTTGCTATTTCCTCTTCTCCGTCGCCCTCTAACTCTTGGAAACTCCCGCACCCAAACTCTTTAAACAAAAGGACCTCCTCCTCCTTCATCACACCACTCTGAACGGATATTGAGAAAAACTTAAATAGAGCCACTAAAAACAAAGAAGCGGAGATCAGGCTTACAAAAATAGGAATGAAGGAAAAATTAGCAAATAACAGAGAAGTAGCCGAAATTACTGCAAAGATCATACCGAATATCAAAAAAGCTACTTGGCAAATCTTTCTCCTTTCACACGCTGTCGTCTCTTCATTAGAAAAGCTAGCTCTATCAGCTTCTATATTAGCCCCCATCGAACTAAAAAGAGCCCTAATACTACTAGCCATAAAAGCCTCCCACCAAACCTACTATTAAGCAAAATAATCCAAAGATTACCCCACTTAAAAGATACCACCAAAAGCGAGCAACTCGGTTCTCCTGAAGACTTTCCATGCTAAAGCGAAGGATACCCTAACGACAACATCGCATAGAACTCAGAAAAACCAAGAACGGGCAGAGAAAGACTCTAACACTGAACGACAAACCACGTCTACCAAAGTGGGGATTTTTCTATTTTTGTTACAATGAAGCGAGCAACAAAAACCTAGAGGCGAGTAGGATAGCTCATTCTCGGATTAAAAAGAACCTGTTATATAAACATTTTTTTAATAGCGGTGTTATAACCACCCCAAACTGAAAACTTTCTAAAGATAAATAAACCAAAACAATTGTAATATGCCGGCCACAACCTGCTGACACGAAGGACACCTATTTGTGAAGTATGTCGTTAACCCATCCACAGTATCTGGAGAAACTCTTGCCCCCCCATCAAAATCACACACATTAAGAGCTATATTGTTTGCCTCTTTAGCTCATGGAACATCGACTATCACCAACCCACTGATGTCTTCAGATACGGAAGCGATGACAGATGCTTGCAAAAAGCTTGGAGCCTTTCTTGAAATACAACAAAATCACCTAGTGATTCATGGAAATCCTCAGAAATTCTTCAATAAACCAGCCTTAATCAATGTAGGAAATTCTGGTATCACCTTGCGCTTTTTGACTGCTATAGCAGCTCTATCTAAATATCCCATCACGTTTACTGGAGATCCTTTTATCCGCAGAAGGCCCATGAATCCGCTACTTCATTCACTACAATCTGCTGGAGCACAGATAAATCTGGGGGCTGACACAAGAAAACTTTTTTCTATTTCCAACCTCAATACTTCTTCAAAAATTAACTTCTCAGTAGATGGCTCGGACTCTCAATTCGTTTCTGCATACCTAATAATGCTACCACTTCGAAAACAAGACTCTACTCTTTCCGTTCTAAGGCCTGGAGAACTTCCTTGGGTAAACCTAACGCTGGATTGGTTAAAAAAACTAGAAATTAAAATTACCACGAATGATAGTCGAACTCTATTTACAATACCTGGCAGCCAAAGGTACAGGCCTTTTTCTTATTCTGTCCCTGGAGATTTCAGCTCCGCAGCCTTCCTGTTAGGAGCTATTTTATTGGCTGGCGACAAAACGAACTCGAGCGTCATTCACAACCTAAATTTAGAAGATCCTCAGGGAGATAAAAAGCTTTTTCACCTTTTACAAACGGCTGGAGCTGACATCAATTTTAAGAAACACTCCGTCTTTGCCTCTTCAAAACAAACTTGGTCCGGATTCTCTATAGACGTTAATCCCTTTATTGATGCTGTGCCTATTCTTTCTGTCTTAGCATTATTTGCTAAAACTCCTTCTCGAATATACAATGCTGGAGTGGCAAAAACTAAAGAATGCGATCGATTAGAGTGCACAGCCAAAGAATTGAAAAAAATGGGCGCAAAAATCTTTGTCCGTAATAACGACGAACTGATAATTTACCCCTCAAAATTAAAAGGAACTCATGTGTATTCCCATAACGATCATAGACTAGCTATGGCGCTTACTGTTGCCGCGTTAAAAGCAAAAGGCTCTACCGTCATCCATCAATCCGAATGCGTGAAGAAAACTTTCCCAAATTTCTTAGAAAACTTGTCTAAAATTGGCGTCACTCTTCATGAAGAATCCTAAGCTATAGGGCATTACAATACAAGGACACTCAAAAATAATGTTCGTCATTTGTGGTCTTCCCAGAATCGGAAAAACTTCTTTAGGAAGGCAGCTGTCAAAAAAACTCTGCCTTCCCTTAGTAGATTTGGATCTTTGTTGCGAAAACACTTACCTGTACATCTATAAGAAAGCTTTCTCCTGCACGCAGATTGTACAAACACATCAAGAGCTATTCTTTCGCGAACTAGAAACTTTTTGTCTGACACTCGTTGGCCAACATTATCAACCATCTGTAATATCCTTAGGAGGAGGGACCCTAACACACGCTCAATCCATACCCTTAGTAAAAAACCTAGGCACCCTAATACACATTGAAATTCCCTTTAGGGAATATTTGGCTACTAACAGTCGAAGATTACCCGAAACATTGAGAAACTCCCCCTCGAACGAACTAGAAAGCCATCTAAAATCTAGAAATTTTCTTTTCAAAAGACTAGCTGACATTACCTTCTCCTACGATCTTTCTTTATCTCCAAGAGAAAATTCTGAAAATCTCATCAATATCTTGAAAAAAAACTCTCTATTGAGGACCTTCCCTGACACTTTACCGACATCAGCGCTAGCAACAAATGTATGAATAAAAACTCTTTCGGAAAAATTTTTTCATTCACTACCTGGGGAGAGTCTCATGGAGAGTCTATGGGCGTAGTGATAGATGGATGCCCTTCGGGAATACCTCTAAGGGAAGAAGATTTCTTTCCAGCTATGCGTCGCAGAGCACCAGGCAACTCTCCCTTCACATCCCCAAGGAAAGAACCTGATATTGTACGCATCCTTTCAGGAACTTTTGAAGGAAAAACAACAGGAACACCTATATCCCTCTTCATCCAAAATCTTCATCACAACACAAAAGAATACGACCAAGTAAAAAATGTTTATAGGCCAGGACACGCTAGCCTCGGATACAGCCAAAAATACGGAATCTATGATTACCGAGGAGGAGGAAGGTCTTCAGCAAGAGAAACCGTCTGTAGAGTGGCCGCAGCAGTTGTAGCAAAAAAACTATTAGACCATTACGACGTACAAGTTTTAGCTTATCTATCTTCTGTCGGTGACTCAGAAAAAATCCCCTGCCCAGAAGTTTTTTCTATCTCCCTGCGTGATGCCACCTACAACTCACCCATATTCTGTCCTGAGAAAGAATTAGAAAAAGTGTTCTGTGCCAATCTACAAGAGATACGCTCTCAACAAGATTCTCTAGGAGGGATTGTTGGATTCGTAACCTCCCCCATCCCGCCAGGTATTGGCGAGCCTGTCTATGCCAAACTCCCAGCTCGCTTGGCAGAGGCCATGTTTAGTATCCCCGGAGTCAAAGGGTTTGAAATCGGCGAAGGATTTTCTTCTTCGCAATACACGGGATCAAACTTCACAGACGAAATCGGCGTAATCAACGGGGAACCTTGCATGAAAAGTAATCGCTGTGGCGGTTGTCTGGGTGGTATCTCTGTCGGAACTCCTTTAATTGGAGCCGTAGCTTTTAAGCCAACCTCCTCCATAGGGAAACCTCTAAACACTGTCTCTTGCGACAACAAAGCCACTCCTCTTTCTTTTCATCCACAATCTTCTAGACACGATCCCTGCATAGCTATCAGAGCCGTTCCTGTAGTAGAAGCTATGATCAACTTAGTACTAGCTGACTTAATTTTATGGCATAGGTGTACCCGGCTTTGATTTCCTAAACATAAATCTATCGAAAATAGAGCTTTTTTATTTAAACTGTCCCTAGTGCTTTCACCTGATTTTTGTTGCTGCAGGTTTTTTGTCTCATGACCCTACCTACTCAAATATTTTACCAATCACCGTTCTCTGAAAGTTTCTTAGACTATCTTGCTTCTTTTAAATGCACTGTGGTGTGCATCTGTGATGAAAACATTCGGAAGCTATACTCTGATGCTCTTTTACAAACTCTTTATCCTCTCCTCACAAAAGACCTCATCCTTTCCTTCCCTCCCGGAGAGGAGTTCAAGAACAGAACAACATTAGAAAAATTACAAGACTCCCTAATCCAACTAGAGTGCTCTTCTAATACGCTAATCTTAGGGATCGGTGGCGGCGTAGTGCTAGATATTGCAGGGTTTTTAGCTTCTACTTTTCGGAGAGGAGTGCCCTTTATTTCCATACCAACCTCTTTGCTCGCTATGGTGGATGCTTCCGTAGGAGGGAAAAACGGAGTTAACATAAAGAATATAAAGAATTCTATAGGAACAATTTACTTTCCAAAATCTATTTGGATAGATGTAAATTTTTCTCAAACCCTTTCCAAAGAGGCCTATCTAGAAGGATTTGCTGAAGTAATCAAACACTCATTCATACACTCCCCAGAACTCTTACAGTTTTTGTTCCAAAATAAACATAATTTACTAAATAAAGATCCAGCCACTCTCAATATACTTGTAGCTAAAAACAACCAGATCAAAACTTCTGTAGTAGCCTCTGACTTGGACGGTAAATGTAGAAGAAACATCTTAAATTTTGGCCATACTTTAGGACATGCTTTAGAAGCTTTTTACTCTCCAAAAGTCTCTCATGGACACGCCATATCTTTGGGAATGGTTCTAGAGACAGCCTTAACAATGGAAATAAGCAGAAGGTCTTCCCACTTTATGCTCACGCAGTTGAAAGACTCTTTGCAAATTTTTGATCTCCCAACTTCTTTTCATGAATTATACGAAAAGAATTTTCTGGAAGCCCATCTTGACCCTGAAAAAATTCTCTCTTTTATGGCTCATGATAAAAAAAACTCTACCAAGAGAAATCCAAAGTTTGTGCTTCTAAACGATATTGGCAAACCGGAACCCTTCGACGGAAAGTTCTGTTGTGAAATACAGGAGGATATCATCTTCTCTTTTCTAAAATCTCAGGGGCTTTGATGTCTCTTCTTTGCGCCGTCATCTCAGAATCTTCACTAAGTTCCATCATCAGACAAATACAGCGTGCTTTATGTTTTGCCGACCTACTAGAGTTTCGATTAGATAAAATCTTTCCCAACTCCGAAGAATCTATAAACTCTGTAGACTTTCATGTTTTACGAAAGATTAGAGAAGTTGCTACTGTTCCTATAATCATTAATTGTCCATATAAGAAACAGTTTCACTCTTTGGATGCCTACCTATCTCTGATAAAAAAGTTAACTTCTCTCCGTCCAGACTATCTCGATATAGATGTCTCAGTCCCTTCACTTCCTACTTCAAAAATCTTGCAATGTTATAAGAAGATAAAAGTTATTCGCTCTACTCATCTTGACCAAGAGGATCTCCACGCCACAACACTTCCAGAAATTTATTTTTCTATGAAAAGAGAATCTTTTGCCCACCTACATAAAGTAGTTATTGAAGCTAATTCTTCTTTAAAAACCCTGGAACTATTCTCTCAGTCACTGAACCTAGGTAAAGATCTAATATTCTTGTGCTCAGGAGAAAACGGTTCTTCCTCTAGAGTCTTGTCTCCAATAAGAGAAAATCCTATAAACTATGCTTACGTTCCGGGATATGCCCCCGTTGCTAATGGGCAATTATCTACCAAGGATCTCTTCAGACATAACTACAGACACTTAAATAAGCATTCCTCAATCCTCGGCCTTATAGGAAATCCTATAAAAAACAGTATTGGACACATCTTTCACAACTATTTCCTATCGAAAAAACGACTTAACACTTGCTATTTGAAACTAGAAACCCCTCTAGAAGACCTCAAAGAGATCTTGCGAATGGTAAAAGTCCTCCCCTTTAAGGGATTGAGTGTAACAGCTCCACTAAAGAGTGCTATTTTGCCCTTTGTAGACTCTGCATCTTCTTTTGTCAAAAAAGTTGGCGCTGCAAATACTCTCGTCATACAAGAAGGTCACATCCACGCGTTTAACACCGATGGCATCGGATGTCTTCGCGCCTTACAACGATTAAACATTCCTTTGGAAAAAATAGCCATCCTAGGGTTCGGGGGAGCAGGAAGAGCCATTGCTCTAGCAATGGCTTCTAACGGATCAAAGGTTTCTGTGTACAATAGAACCATTAACAAATTTCCCTACCTATCCCAAGAATACCCTATTCAAATATTTCCCTTAGACGATCTTTACTCAACAAAAACCACCTACGACTTGTTAATTTCCACACTCCCCCCCAACATTTCTATAGACATACCAATGCACATAACAAATCGATTTATGGACCTAACCACTTTCCCTAGAAAATCCCCCAATATCCTGCTGGCGCAGAAAAAAAATATCCCCATCGTATATGGATACCAAATGTTCTTCGAGCAAGCACTAGATCAAATCCATTTATGGTTTCCTAACACCCTTTCTTCAAATACTCGTAAAAAATTACTAAAAAAAACTGAATACTCCCTCTTTTTCTCTTAAGAAAATTATTCGTATAAAAAATTATTTCTTTTCTATACTCTGCCCACGCATTTCTCTGAGGCATAGTCATGAGCATTTTAAAAAAGGTTTGTTCTCTGTTTTCTTTAATAGCACTTTTTATGGGAATAGGCTTTGGCAATGTCCCCTCGGAAAAAAATTCCGCTTACATTAAAGAAATAGAAGGCAATCGTCTCATTTCTATTAATTTTTTAAATGAAATTGCAGAAGAAATACTCTTTGCTGATGATTCTACTATAACGATTGTAGGACTAGATAATACCTTACTACAAGGGGCAGAAGCTCTCTCCCATAAGGATTGGTTTAAAGCTACTGTTTCAGGCTTTATGGAGCTAGGACTATCTAAGGAAGAAGCTTGGCTTGTTGCTTACCCTTACTGGGTCGAATACCAAAAGAAGGGTTCTGTTAAACTCGTAGAGGAGGTTGCAAGGATCATGGTCTCCAGAGTTCTAGAAAAAAATAAATTAATCATCGGCTGCACAGATAAATGCATGGAAGATAGAGCCTTAGTAAAAGATCAGTTAAATTCTGTTTCTATTAACTTTTCTCCGACTCCAACGGCGTTCATGTCAGAAAATAAATCGATTTCATCTTTCGCAGACACTTTCCTTGACAAGGGCGAGTTGAGTTCCGGAATCTCTTCTGGCGTGTTATTTCTGGCCAATAAAACCAATACAGAAGATTTTCGAAAGATTCTTCTTTTCTTAAGAGACCACCTAAAAGAAAAATCTTTTAAAAAAATTATTTTCTTAGATGAGGACTCCCAAAGAGTGGGTGCTTTCCACCAAGCCTGTAAAGAGTTAGGCTTCCCTTCATTGTCCGCAACCTACAAAGCTTTGCGTTACCAACCCCAAGTATACTCACCCGAACTATCTAAAATCCAACACACCTTCACTGAGAAGCTTCTAAGCAACGACGCTGCAGCCTTACTTTTTCGCAATAACATTACTTCTTAAAAATTTTTTAAAAACTTCTTTCTTTTAAGGAAGTTCTTCTCTGTTTTTTAATTTGTTCTTCCCGTATCCTCTGGTTTTATCGGAAAAGAAGTAAAGACATGAGGACGTTATGCATATCGCCATACTAGGGGCTGGTTACGCTGGATTATCCCTGGCCTGGCATCTCCTTCTGCATTCTCAAGGAACCGCAGCTATCGATCTGTTCGACCCAGTCCCTATTGGAGAAGGAACTTCAGGAATGTCCTCCGGTTTATTACATGCTTTCACTGGACGCAAAGCCTTAAAACCCTACAGAGCCTCAGATGCTCTCGTCTCCGCCCACTATCTTATAACAGAAACAAGCAAAGTTTTAGGGCATTCTGTAGTCCTCTCTTCAGGAATAGTCAGACCTGCTTCAGATGAAGAACAACTAACACTTTTTCAAAAACGAGTAGAAGAATTTCCTCAAGAATTAGAGTGGTGGGAAAAGTCTCGTTGTGAATTAGAAATTCCCGGCATCGTTATTCCCGATGATGGTGGAGCTCTGTTTATTAAGGATGGCATTACCATCAATAACGAAGAATATATGCAAGGCTTGTGGATGGCTTGCTCTAATCTGGGCACGCAGTTCTATGATGAAATTATTGAAAATATCTCGGATATTGAAGATTTCTATGATCATATCGTTATAGCTCCAGGAGCTAACTGGGATGTCCTTCCTGAGACCAAAGATATTCCCTTAAACAAAGTCAAAGGACAGCTCCTAAAAGTAGAACTACCCAAAAGCTTCCAAACTCCTAAATACAGCATAAACGCTCATAAATATATGGTTTCCCATGCTACCGACGGAACCTACATGCTGGGCGCCACATTTGAACATAACCTTGCAGACGACGAACCTAATCAAGAAGTCGCGTACAATGAAATCTTTCCAGCCTTACTCCCCCTATTCCCCCAGCTTAAAGAAGCCCAAATTATCGACTGTTTTTCTGGTGTGAGGGTATCTAGCCCAACGAGGAAGCCTGTAACCGCACAAATCAAAGACAAAGTCTGGTTCGTGGGAGGCTTCGGCTCTAAAGGTCTCCTCTATCATGGGCTAGTTGGCGACATGTTAGCAAAAGCTGTCCTAGCGAAATCTACCGCCTACATAGATAAAGAATTTCTCTTCTCTGCGTCCACATAGTAAGCAAAAGAAAAACTGAAGAAAAAGGCTAGAGAAGGAGTCAAAATAAGCGCTGTAGGCACAACAAGCACCAGTGTTTGCAACAAAAAAGTCCAGCTATCAACTTCTGCAAAAATAAAAATATTCTTTGAAAGAAGGTAGGAATTCACAACTAAAAATCCAGAAACAACTATAGGAGCAAGAGCTATGAAGAAAGCTCCCAACTGTCTGGCAATATAACCCCGAAAACCGGAAACTATCTTTGTATAATCAAAACCATCAGAAAAACTCAAAATAGGTAAGCAGAAAAACAAAGCGGAAAAAGCTCCCACAAACAATAAGGTACACATCAAAGCCGATACATAAGGCACAAAAGCTAAAATCACGCTAAAAACCTTCCCCACAACAGGGAGAGAACAAAGAACCAAAGTCAACATTACAGCTGTTACTAAAGCGACAACAGCTACAAAGAAAGGCATAGAAAGTAACAAAGATAACCATATCCCCTTCCATCCAGCTCTCACCGCGGACAAAACAGTTGGCAGCTGATCTTCTTCAACATTCTCGTTCTTTAACAACTGGTGAACAATAACCCCTATGACAAACAAAACAGTGAAAGCTAAGAAAAATGCTCCTGACGACCACATAAAAACAGAAACATCAGTAGAAAACTCTGCTCCAACTTTCAAAAACAGAGTAAAGAGCATCCCAAAACCACATAAACCAGAGAAAATAAGATTAAACCTCTGTTTATTGAAAGTTTGTCTGAATGCCATTTGGCACAATAAATTGAAGGGTTCGCCCATAAGTACCTCTACAAAAATTCTTCTATAAAGAAGCTATGCTCGCTTTCTCTTCTAGTAATTCTTCTTGAACTACGCGTAACTTCGCTTGAATAAATTGGTCTATCTGAAGGCCGGCTACAATCTCATATTCTCCATCAGCCTTCATTCGACAAGGAAAACCGAATATAAGATCCTCTTCTATGCCGTAAGGATTATGATCAGAACAAACGCCAGATGAAAACCATCTGCCTTCGACCGGTAGAAAAATTTCCGCCGCGGCATTAGTCAAAGCTCTAGCTGCTGATGCTGCGGAGGAACGTCCCCTGGCCTCTATAACAGCCGTGCCCCTTCTTTGAACCGAAGGTATCATAACATTCTCTAGCCAATCCCTATCCCCTATGTACTCAGCTGCTGCACGACCTTTGATTGTAGCTAAGGTAAAATCAGGAACTTGCTTAGCGGAGTGGTTCCCCCAAACAATAACCCTTTCCACGTCACGAATGGGAACTCCTGCTCTGTGACTGAGCATAGCGTGCATCCGATTTTGATCCAAACGCAACATGGCATGAAAATTCCTCCTCTTCAAAGATGGAGCATTTCTCATGGCTATCAAACAGTTCGTGTTTGCCGGATTTCCAACAACAAATATCTTGGCATTTTTATTAGCACAAGCATTCAACACGGAGCCCTGCAAAGCAAAAATCCCTCCGTTGATTTTCAAAAGATCGGATCTCTCCATGGAAGCATTCCTCGGCGCCGCTCCTATAAGAAAAGCCGCGTCAATACCATCAAATGCATCTTCTAAATCTGTACAAACGCGCAAAGATCTCATCAAAGGGTACGCTCCATCATCAAGCTCCATACGCACGCCAGAAAGGACCTTCTCTGTTCCAGGAACATCATAAACCCTAAGATCAATCTCTTGATCCTTGCCAAACACATCCCCATTAACTAAGGAAAACAGAAAAGAGTATGCTATTTGCCCTGTCCCACCAGTGACAGCAACCTTCACCAAAGATCCACCCGCCATAATAACGCCTCCAAAAAAAGGAAACTATATCTACGAAATCAAACAAAATCAAGAATTACTACCAGGATAAAAATATCTCTCTGAACAACAGTAGAAAGAAAAACTCTCGAAGCTTTATTAACAGACGTCAAGACAGTGTGTCCTCGAAGAAAGAATCACAACGAACTCTTATAAAAAGTACGTCATCCACAGATACTTGAGAAACAAAACAAATTAGGAATTCTGCTTATCATAGAAAAAATCTAAAAGCAACTTCACTTCTGATGGTACATCAGGCGCCCTCTCCGTAATCGCTTCCAAAAAATTGTCCGCTAGGCGTTTTCCTAAAGAAACACCTTCCTGATCGAAAGAATTAATACCCCAACAAAAGCCCTGAAAAACAATCTTATGCTCGTAGAAAGCTAATAGAGCTCCCAAAGTTTTAGCATCGACAACATCTGCTACAAGCAGAGAAGAAGGTCTATTTCCCTCAAAACGTTTGTTAGGATTATCAGAATCCTCTCCCTTAGCGAGAGCCAAGGCTTGTGCTAGTAGGTTTGAATACAATTTTTGTTGAGAAGAAGTTCCTTTAAAATGGAAATCTTCTCCATAGCGACTCCTACGAAATCCTATAAATTCTACAGGCACAACTTCTGTGCCTTGATGAATCATTTGGAAGAAAGAATGCTGACTATTTGTTCCTGCTTCTCCCCATATCACAGGAGAAGTCTGAAAAGCTACCCTATCCCCATACTTATCAATTCCTTTGCCGTTGGATTCCATTGTACATTGCTGCAAGTGCGCAGGAAACCGTAGTAAAGCTTCCGAATAGGGAATAACCGCCACCGTAGGGTAGCGTAGAAAATTTCTATTCCATATACCTAAAAGGGCTGACATAGCGGGAAGATTTTTAGACAAATCACTACAAAGAGCATTGTAGTCCATACTCGCCGCCCCAAGCAAAACCTCCTTAAAACTTTGCAACCCAAAAGCAAACGATAAAGCGACCCCTCCTACCATAGATGTCGCAGAATATCTCCCTCCTACGCTATCCCACATGTAAAAAACTTCTAGGTAACGTTGGGGATTATCCATAGGACTTCCTTCATTAGTAACAGCTATGAAATGCTTATTCGAATCTAAATTTGCCTTTTCAAATAAAGATCGGATAAACATCTCATTAGTAGCCGTCTCTAAAGTACTTCCAGATTTTGAAACAATCACAACCAGGGTGGATTGCAAATCTAAATCAGAAAACGTTGCTGTTACAGCATCCGGATCAATGTTAGAAACAAACCGAACAAAGCGTTGCTGATTGGGATGACAAAGAGCCTGATATAAAGCATGAGGCCCCAACTCAGACCCTCCGATACCAACTTGAACCAAGGTGGAGAATCTATCACCTATAGAATTTAAGAAAGCTTCCAGCTTAACATATTCATGTTTAGCTCGCGTCATCATTTCTTTCGCTACAGGAGATTGTATCTCTTCAGACACCTCTGAAGACACCCATCCTCGCATCGCTGTATGTAGAGCAGAGCGATTTTCACTTGGAAAACCTTCTATTACATTAACAACTTCGCCTTGCTGCATAGAGCGCATCAGAGAGACGATCCTTCTTTCCTCTCCTAAATTTTGCAAGCTCCCTACTATGGAATCAT
This sequence comes from Chlamydiifrater phoenicopteri, assembly GCF_902807005.1. Taxonomy (NCBI): domain Bacteria; kingdom Pseudomonadati; phylum Chlamydiota; class Chlamydiia; order Chlamydiales; family Chlamydiaceae; genus Chlamydiifrater; species Chlamydiifrater phoenicopteri. The sequence goes on along the minus strand of NZ_LR777658.1, from coordinate 118,448 downwards.
CTACTCTTTCCAAAGCATAGCAATAAAGAAGTCCTGCTGCCGACATGCTATATTTAAGAAATCTATCGGAAGTTAACACATCTTTGTGGTTCAGATTAAAGGGAGATTTTGCTAGTTCATAAAGAAGCGAAACAGATTTAGATGCCAAAAAATTTTCATTGTCTTTCATAAACACCCTGACTACCCTTATAGACCTCAGAGAGAGCAATTAAAACTGCATTGCCTGCCATCCATATATGAACAACTTTTGCAAAACTCTTCTATCTTTTGAGACTTTTCTAAAAATAGATCGCGGGCTTTCTCCCAATACAGTGTCTGCATATCTAAGGGACATTTCTCTATTTTTAGAAAGTTCCAAAATTCAATCTTGCAAAGATATTACTCAACAAACCATTACAGACTTTTCAGATCTCCTCCACTCAAGGGGCGAAGCTGAAACATCCATTACTCGACGACTTATTGCATTAAAGGTCTTTTTTCAGTTTTTAAAGGAGTTTGAATTTTTAAAACAAGTCCCCGTCATAGAGCACCCCAAAATCTGGAGAAAACTACCTTCAGTGCTCAGCAAAGATGAGGTCGATATATTATTGGAAGCTCCTTCCTATAAGTCTATTAAAAACTTTAAGGATGCTTACTGCTCTGCTCGCGATAAAGCCATCCTATACCTTATGTATTCCACTGGAATAAGAGTATCTGAACTTTGTAATCTTAAATTAGGAGATGTCAACGATGAGTTTATCCGAGTTCTAGGGAAAGGATCCAAATCCCGACTGGTGCCTCTAGGGAAAAAAGCTTTACAAGTTGTCAACGACTACCTTATTCACTTCAGAGATTCTTTGCATAAAAAGCCTCCTATCACCAACGATCATTTGTTCCTTTCTGTGCGCGGAGAAAAGCTCAATAGAACTACTATCTGGAAAAATATACAGTCCTATGCACAACTTGCTGGTATAGATAAAAAAATTTCTCCACACTCTCTTAGACACGCCTTCGCTACACATCTTCTCGATAATAAGGCTGATCTCCGAATTATCCAAGAAATGCTAGGACATGCTTGCATATCCTCCACAGAAGTTTATACTCACATATCAAAAGAAAGCCTCACAGAAAAGTTCAAAGCTTTTCACCCAAGAAACAACGGTTAATTTTTAGGAATCGCTAATTGCACTCGTAAAAAACGTTCCCGTCCTGAAAAGAAGCATGGCACTCCTCTTCCTCTTCCTCGTCCTCACCATCTGTCTCAGGATAGTAGAAAGAGTAGTCGTAAGGATAATAAAAACTGTAAGGAACCGCGTCCTGATTACCGTTATTGTTGGAAGAACTCTTAGGAGCTTTCTTTGCTTTTTTCTTTTTTTGCGCCTTACGACTAACAGTCTCGCAACTAGTAGTAGCTCCCTCTTTATTTTCTTTAGACGAAAAAGAAGTCCCTTGAATATTGTCACCAAAACAAGGAGCCATATTTAGTAAAAGTAACGCACAGGCTAGCCAGGTCTTCATAAATATCCTCAAAAAAATTCTTTTTCCTACCTTTCATTTTACTAGTCAAAAAAAATTTTTTCACACAACAAAAGACTCTAAAACAACCCAGCGCAAAGGGGCGAGCTGAAGCAACTCACACGAAATCAAGGAGATACAAAAACAAAAAAGACTGCCCGAGATAGGACTTGAACCTACATGCCCGAAAGCACCGGATCCTAAGTCCGGCGTGTCTACCAATTCCACCACCCGGGCTGAGGGAACAATTCTATACCGAAAAGGATATTTGTAAACACTTTTTGTTTCGAAAAGCCTATCAGAAAAAATTCTTTCTAAAACTAAAAAAACTCACCAACCTCTACTCCTCTTTATTACAATTGCTTACGAACGCCCGTCAACACGAAACACATTAGAATATAAAGGGTTACAGAAAAAACAATCCTCCTTGCCGAAAATTATTGAGATCATATAAGTTACGTCCCTTTTCAGCGAGAGACTTAAACACTCAGGCCCCTCGGAGAATCGTATGAACCAGACCTCTGCTCCCTCGACCACGGCTTCTAATAATATGCCACTTTCTCCTAAAGGAGATGCTTCCCTTACTCAAGAAGGATCCCTAAAAACGCAGGTAGGAACCCTGGTTTTCTCTAGCGAATGCCCCAGCGATATTCTAGAAAGCTCTCTACAAGCCATGCAGACAATCTGTTCTCAAAGCATCTTAGAAAATGCTAAAGAGCTGTTTGCGCCTTCTCGAGCTCCTCTAGAACAAGCCGTTGTTTTTCTATCTCCAGAAACAGTCTCCCTAGAAATAGAGGTTAAAGACCTTCTGCTGGAATTACAAAAACCTGATACAAAGAAAGAAGAGACCAGCAACAAGCCAACAGCCTTTTCTAAAGGTTTCGTAGAGAATCCTCTACTTTTGCCCAACAATCCGGTAAGCAAAGGCTCCCAACTATCGAACCCAGAAAAAAACACTACATCTCCTGAAGAAAAGGTTGTTCTCAGAACTTCTGAACAAAAAAATTCCCCTTCATCCGGGAAAGATTCTCCATCTTTATTCTCTCCAGCTTCTCAAAAAGCAGCGAAACCTGAAACCACAAAAACTCTTGTATCAACAAATAAAGATTCTTCACCAGAAAAACTCGCGCCTTCTGAAGTAAAGACTGTCGACCAAAACGATTCACAGCCAACAACTAAGGCGTCATCTTCGCAATCTTCGAAGGATCAAAGAGAAGGCGCTTCACAGCAAGAACAACACAGACATTCCAATAAAGATTCGGAAGAAAATTCAGAAGAAGATTCCGAGGAACTTAAAATAGAAAAAAGTGAAAAAAAACCTACATCTAATAGTCCTTTCCAGACGTTAGAGATAAATCACCTGCTGTTCCAGTATCAGAAAAACTCTTCCCAATCAAAAGATAGTCGTTCTCCTAGCTTTCAAAAAAAGTCCTCTTCTCCTATGGCGTTCTTCGCTTCTAACCTTAGCGAAAAATCTAAGAGAACTTTTGATGCAAATATTACCGCCACTTCTATAGGCAATTCCTCTTCCGAAACAGAAGCTTCCTCTAATGAGAATATCTTCCTAAGATTTATGAAACTCATGGCCAGAATATTAGGACAAGCAGAAGCAGAAGCCCATGAGCTTTATCTGAAAGTAAAAGCTAGAACGGATGACGTGGAATCTTTGACTCTCCTTATGTCCAAAGTAAATGCTTCTAAAGGCGACATAGATTGGTCTAAAAATCCTGAAATGATCGCTTTAGTGGATAAAGCCAAACAATTGGGTGTAGTCGTTCCAAATAACAATTACAAATGGACCGAAGAAGAAAAGAAAATGTTCAGAGAGAACATCCAAATGCGTAAGGAAAACATGGAAAAAATTACGCAGCTCGAACGTACAGATATGCAAAGACTCCTTCAAGAAGTTTCTCAATGTCACCAAGCCCGATCTAATGTTTTGAAACTTCTCAAGGAGCTAATGGACACTTTCATCTATAACTTGCGTCCTTAAAATGAATACTCTTTCTCTTTTACTGGAAAGGATCTCTCTGCAATCAAAAGAAGCCTTTCCTTTCCCAGAAAACTTAGAAGATTACCTTGAAGATTTTTTTCCTAATCCATCTACGGGATTAGATACATATCAAAAAATTTTCAATGTCTCTAATGAAGAATTGGAACTCATCTACAAAGAAGCTTACCAAGAATACTTAAGTGGTAACTATCCTCTTAGCACTGCAGCCTTTAGATGGTTAATTTTCTTTAACCCTTTTATTTCTAAATTTTGGTTTTCCTTAGGCGCCTCTCTACAAATGGAAAAAAATTTTAAGAAAGCTATTCACGCGTACGCCGTCACAGCTATCTTTAGAAATAAGGATCCCTACCCTCATTACTACGCTCACTTGTGTTACAAGCTGCTTAATATAGAACCAGAAGCTACTAAAGCTTTAGAAATGGCCTGGGATCGAGCTACTGCTCCAAAATACAAAGAACTACGAGAAGAACTTCTAGCTATTAAGCATTCTTCAGAATCCCTTTCCGATGAATTTTAATAGGAGGATCTATGTCTTCGTGGTTATCGCAAAGTTGTGAAATCAATCTAACCCAAAGGAACTACCCTAGCGCAACCGAGCCTGGAGTAGAAACCAAGCCAAACTCATACTCGATTTCTCAACAATCCAACGAAACTGTAGCATCTTCCTCGAGAACTCTTTTCAACGTTTTCGAGCAAAAAGTAACAAAACAAATTATAAGAGAACGAGCCGAAACAACAACAAATCTAAAGGAACTCGCTATCAAAGTTTGTTCTAAAAAAGAAGCTATTCTTTTCTTCGGATTTTCTGAAAAATCCCAATCTCTGCCAAGAGAAATTCACTCTCAGTCCACATTGTGGAAGTTGTTTTCTCAACCCTCTAGGAAAGAATCCGAAAAATTATTTCAAGATCTTCACTCGCACACCTCTAAGGCAGAACACGAATCTCCTGAAAACCAGTCTTCTTGCAACCTTGAAAAAAATCTCGGTTTGAATCGTTCACAAAAGGCTTTAGAAACAGACTCTCCTAGCCTTTTACAAAAACATTCTTCTTTTGAGAAGGGTTCCCGAAATCTCCCTGAAACACCCATAAGAAAAACTCTTAATCCAGAAAAAAATCCTCTTTCTCAAAAAGAAAATCTCTTTTCTAAAGAATCTAGAGTAAATAAAAATCCTTGGCTCTCTCTAGGACAAAATCTTGACAAAGATAACCACCAAGAGCAACAAGAAAAACATCAAGAAGAAAAGGAACACTCAAGCAATATCAAAAGAAAGTCCGCGACAATAAAAAAAACTTCAGAGCGCGCAGCATTCTTTAAACACAAGAATCATAAAAACAAAAAACCTTTAGCTCCTGAAGTTGTCGTCCCCGTGATCCCTTTACCCTCTGTAGGAGTCTTTACACTGAGTTATCTCCTAACCAAACAAGGTATCCTTTGCGATTATGCTTCCTACGGAACCTACAAGGATAATATAGAAGCTACTCAGAAGGAGCTAGAGCTTACTCATAAGCAACGAATGAAGGAGTTAAAGAATAATTTAGACAAAGAAAATACTGCTAAGCGATGGGGGACTCTTGCTACCTTAGTCGAATGGATCATGCCCTGGCTCTCCATTGGATTATCTGTTCTATCGATTTCTTCAGGAGAAAGCATTTTCGCTACACTAACTCTTTTTTCTGGGCTCATTACCCTTACTTTGGCTTTGATGGACTCTATGGATGCTTGGGAAAAACTCGAAAGGCTCTTGCCCGGGTCTAACCAAGAGAAAAAAAGAAAAATCACCAGAATGGCATACTTTTCTATCCTCACAGCCAACAGTATCCTATCTCTTATTACTGTGAAATATCATAAATTGGAAATGTCTTCGATGGTCAATGGACTCATGCTTGGAGTAGCTCCAGCTTTCGAGTCTGCATCCGCGGTAATACGCTCTGGAGCTGTGTGGACTCGATCTATGGTTATAGCAGCAAAAGGCTCTCTGGTTTCTCTTGAAAATCTCATTGACCAATTAAACCAGGAAAGAGATGATACTTACCAATCAGTTGAGGAGCTAGTTGAAAATATACAAGAACAGTTCGAGGCTATATCTCGAATACTCTCTCTAGAGCAAGAATTGAATGCTTCTCATCTCAGTCTCATGAGAAGTTAGTTGTTTTTGGAAAGAGTTTTTAAACCCTACCTGGAGCTGTTATGTCCACGCCCACTCCTAGTTTTTCTAGCGCACCATCTGAGGCGCCTCTTAACCCAGATTTGCAGCAAGCAGCTGAAGCTGAAGAAACAGCAGAAAACTCTTCCAACGAGGAACAGAGTGTTGTAACCTCTAAGATCAGTTCTCCTTCTAATAATCAAATGGCTTTGCTTCGTGGGGTTACCGAGTCTTGTGCTGTAGCTGTGGGTTTTCTTTCTGAATCACTCAACAGCACTAAGCTTTCCGATTCCTACGGGAACCCAGCAGAAAATCTTTCTGCAAAAGCTGGTATTAATTTTTCTAGCAGTTCAGGCTCCCAATCCTCTTCTGACTCATTTAAATCCAACAATCCATTCAACAACAACTCCAAAAGAGACCAAAGAGAGTCTTCTTTACAAGATCAATTAGTAAGTTCGACAGGTAAGGCTGCGCTCTCTTTAAGCACTTTACAACAGCCTTCTCCAGAAGGTCCCTTGGCGAATAAACCCTGCTCTCTAACTGTTTTCCTTCCAGGAGATCAAGAAAACAATAACCCAGGCCAACCTTCAGGCAAAATGTCGCTGACTCCAACCACTTTTTCTTTCACAACATTCTCTAAAGAAACAAGAGACTGTAAAGATCAAGGAAAAATTAAACCTCAAGAACAGAAAGATTCTCCTGTGCTGACAGCTAAAAGAGATTCTGCACCATGTTCTCCAATGGAATTGTTCCATAGATCTCTTGATGAAAACAAGTATGCTTCCAGAGACTCCACAACAGACTCCAGAAAAGAACGTCAAGATCAGCAACAAAGACAACAAAAACATTCCGATTCTCAATCAGACCAAGAAGAAGACCCTGCATCCTCTGACAAAAAAGTCTCAAAAAATAAAATCGGCCATACGGAAAATCCAAAATACATTAAGACTGCTAAAAATTTGTCCCAAGGAGATCTAGAAGAATCAATCAACCAATCTACCAATATAACTGTGCTTCCAAAATCCATCATAGATTTTGCAGATTCAGAAGCACTATGCTCCCCTATTGCAGGACTACGTGTTACACGTTTAGATATTCTTGTTCTATGCGCGGAGATTATGAAACTTTTGTTAAAAAGCAGACACAATGACTCTCTTGAACGCATAGAATCTAGAAAGAGGTTAATGGAAAAGGCCCAGAAAATGGTTGATAGTTTCTTGTATCAAGCCAAAGTCAACAAGTGGCTCTCAATAGGATCTGCTACATTAGGAGTTTTCGGCGCCTCTTCTCCTCTTATTGGAGAGTGTGCTGGAGAAGGAGTTCTCAGCATCCTTAGAAATGTTTCCGCTAAATTCAACGACACCCAGTCTAAAACCTTTTTCGAAGGCTTCGGAAAAACTTTAACTTCATTGTCTCAGTTAATGGATACCTCTTCCAAAATTTACGAATTAAAATCTACTGCAGACAGAACTCTTCATGAACAGTATAAAGACCTCTTACGAATGGAAACAGAAGAGCAAACACGGACCATTGAAGAAATTAAAGAAAATTGGCGAAACATGGAAAACTTCTTATTACAAGTCTTGCAGGCAGAGCACGAAGCAACTAGATCTATCTATCAGTAATCATTTTCGGATATTCTTATATACTTCTGCGCTTCCCCAAGGGAAAGAAACTTTTGAAGTCTTCTCTACAAAAAACAAAGCCTCTCCTTCAAGGAACTCTGTTAATGGATAACTAACAGAAATCACACTCGCGTTCTTTGGCAGGCTAGCCAAAGATTTTATGAGCTTACGTATGACCCTAGGCGAAAAAGATGTGCCATAAAAGTATACGCAAGAATAGTCCGTAAAGGATAGCTCTGTGAAATCTCCTAAAACATAATTTAACCTTCCAGAGCAAAACACCCCAAAAGAAATGAGCCGGCCGACTTTTTTAGCAAAAGAAAGGAATTTTTTCTCCCGATCAACACCACAAACCCTCTTACACCCAACGACATGCGCAAACCAAAAACAACCTTTACCTAGTCCTGATCCAAGGTCCAAAACAGAATCTTTCGACGATATCCCAAAATCTTGACATATTCTACTTAGCGCACGCCAGGGTGTTTCTCCATAAACCTCTCCCCTACGCAAAATACTTTCAGAAGCTTTCCTGTTCAATCTAACATAGGGGTTATACACGAGAGAATAAGAAAAAGCGGCCAAATCGTAGATAAGTAGAGAAGGAAATCTCCAGTATAAAGTCAAACACAAGAGAGTCTTTTCTTTAATCCATCTAAGAAAAAAAAATAGAAAGCTTCCTATCCGCAATACGTCACGACGCACAAGAAGACCTTTATTGTTTTTAGACTATTTTGAAGCAGGCAGTTTATCCAACTCTCTGGGGAGTCCAAAGCTTACGTTCTCTCGAACAAACAAGTCTTCTTCCAATTCAAACGCTGGATTTAACCTTAAAAGTTCTTTTATACAATCCTGGACAACTTTTTCCGGCGTAGATGCTCCAGAAGTCACTACCACATCTCCCCCATGATTTACCATATCTAAAGATATTTCCGAAGAATCATTGATAAACGCTGCGGGGACATCTCTTCTAACAGCTATCTCGTATAACCTTGTGGAATTAGAGCTAGTCTTATCTCCAATAATGATAGCAAACTGAACCTTAGGCAAAACTGAACGTAAAGCTTGCTGACGATTAGTTGTAGCATAACAAATTGAAGAACTTGGTAGTGTTATTATAGAAGGGTAACGTTCTATCAATCTCTTAGTGATAGCTGCAACATCATCTAAACTCAAAGTAGTTTGTGTAATGTAAAAAAGCTTATCGGAATTAGAAAAAGCCAAGAAATCCACATCTTGGACTGTTTCTACAACAAAAACACTTTCTGGCGCTTCTCCCTTAATCCCAATAATTTCTACGTGATTTTTATGCCCAATTAAAACAATCTTGTATCCTTTAGCTGCATACTGCTTGACGGCTGAGTGAACCTTTGTCACTAAAGAACACGTAGCATCAATAGCAAACAGAGACCTCAACTCAGCCTCTTTCCTAACGGAAGGAGGAACACCGTGAGCAGAAAAAATAACCTTCTCTCCCTCAGGAACCTCAGATAAATCCTCTACGAAGATCACTCCTCGCTCTCTAAGAGAAGAAACAACATGAGCATTATGAACTATCTCATGCTTTACGTAGATAGGGGGCCCCCATTTTTCTAAAGCGACCTTCACTGTATCTATGGCGCGAACCACACCAGAACAAAACCCCCTAGGACTACACAAAATGATTTTAGGCATAAAAATTTTTAAAACAACCTCAATAAGGTGACCAGGCTCCTACAGTTCCCTCATCCATAGCTTCCACAGCGCTGGAAGCAGAAGAACCATCTAGATTAGACTGACCTTCACCTTTTTGTGTCAATAAGTCTTTGATCAAAGATAAAATGGAGTTCGTATAATCAGAGAATTTCCCCGTTTGTAAATCTTTTTCTGTAAAGCCCAAGTCGATCTGAGGGGCAACTCCTAAATTTTCTATGAAGGACCCATCCCCTCTAACAGCTAAGGAGCCCGTTAAAGAACATCTTCGGATACCACTCCTATTCGGGAAATTAACTTCATAGACAAAACCTCCAGCTCCTGCCGTTGTTTTACCAACAAGCACAGCTCTCTCATTATCTTTAAACAAAGCAGCAAACAAATCCGCACAAGAATAGTTATCCTCGTTAATCAGAGCTACTATAGGTTTCTCATAATTTACTCTAGGATGAGGATACACTTTATCAAAACCTAAAAGAGGCATAGGAGCTGTTAAATCATAATGACCATTTTGCCACTCAGCAAGTACTGTTCGAGAATAGGATCGTAGAGCTTCTGCTCCGCGAACGTCTATACAAAAGCCTTCCATATCCTCACCTAAAGCCACTCTGGCTTGCTCGTCTGTGTAAACATCTTCTAATAGTTCTAACCAACCAACAGCAGCATTTACGTCTTCCTGAGTTAAAACTAACCGATGCTTAGGAGTATCTAATGGACGATCTGTGAGCATAGAAACCAACCCGTAAAGATAGAAAACACTGCCCCCTGGGTTGTTTAGCTGATCTACCACAAGCAGATCTGTTTCGGCATCCATTTTAGAAATTATTGCTTCAAAATCCTTCCAAGGACCATCTTTGCCTTCATCGGCAACGAGATCTGTCCAAAGGTAGGTGCCTATACGAACATAACCAACCTTGTGCTCTATTCCTTGATGATCCCTGACAACGAAGATATAAGCTCTGAAAGGCCCTTCTCCACTCATCTGCCACACGGGAGTCCCAAAGTTTGGTAAGAAACCATTCCTATCTCCCATGCTGAAATTGCTAGACCTATCAGCTATCTTACTTTGAGCCTGCATCTCTTCCAAGAAGTAAGGCACCATAGTAGTTCCAAAGACAGTAGATACGGCTCCTTCACTCTTGCGCTCAGGAAAAACAGTTGCGCGTATAGCAACTTCTTTAGGAGCTAGAGGGTAGACCAAGGAAAAATCAGCCACACTTTCTGGAGTATATCTCCACCTTTCCATTAAGGTTCGTACTATTCCGCTAGCTCTCCGAGTTTTGATTGTTACTAAACCCTTTGGAACGGGGTGCCCCAAGGCAGCACTTCTAAAAGTGATATTTCTTACAGCTCCAGCATAATCTGCCAAGCTTCCTCGCCCTTTCCTTAGCGACTCCACTATCTGCAAAATGGGCGTGCCCTCTATCTCTAAAATCTCGTCGCCCACCTGTAGATTTGTTGCTGTTTTAGCAGTGCTTACAACAAAACACTTTCCTGTGTCAGACAATTTTAATTCAAAAGGCAAGTAAGCTTTTTCTGTACTAAAAAAAGTCACCCCAGCGTGATAATCATTTAAAGATTCCAAGAATTCAGCAAACACCGATTGACAATACTTTGTTGTCAAATTCTCCTGGACTAATAATTTAACCTTACACCGATTAACTTCTCTCTCTAAATCCCAATCAAACAAGAGCTTTTTCCATGAAAGAGGGGCGTATTTGGTAGCTACGAGATGTTCTAGAAACGATAGATCAGAACGCGCGTTCTCCCTAACTTTATCCTTAGAAACATTGTTATCAGCAAATATCGTCCCTCCACAACAAAGAAGAGACACCAAGAACGCCGCAGAAAAGTTTTTTAACTTCATCATCCTCCAACTCCATGAAAAAAAATGGAGGGGGATTTTATACTATTTAACTATTTTTATTCGATTTTTAGGTTAAAAAATGCAAAAAAATTTTTCTAAAAAGAAATATGCACCAACCCCACCAAAATAACTCAACAAGGCGATCCAAGACATCTTCCTTAAGTACCAAAGAAAGTCCACTTTCTCTAACCCCATAAAAGCCACTCCCGCTGCAGAGCCTACCAAAAGTATGCTTCCGCCGGTTCCAGCTGTATAAGCTATTAAGTGCCACAAAGAATCATCCAGGGGCTCGGTGTACATGTTAATTGTAGCGGCAACTAAGGGAACATTGTCTAGAACACTAGAAATTAAACCGATAACAACGGCCACAATTTTCCTCGGGAACAAGCTATCTAACTGAGCGGAAAAGGCTGTTAAAATACCTGCATAAGAAAGAGCTCCCACAGAAAGTAAGATTCCTATGAAGAAGGTGATAGACGAGATATCTATCTTTGTCAAAATATGTGAGACTCGCAAATGATTCCTATCATCCCCGTGAGGGTGATGTAGCCAGTCACTAACAAGCCAAACCAACCCTAATCCCATCAATGCACCCAAGAATGGAGGCAATCCCATAGAAGACTTCCAAACAGGTATCATCAGCAAGGAAAATAATCCTAGACAAATGATTAACGTTCCTCCGGGAGCGCGACACTTTTTCTCTTCATCCATAGAAATAATTCCAGACTGCTTTTTCATAGCCAAAAGAGCTAAACAACCTGCTATTACTGCACATACAACACTAGGCAAAAATAAAGATCGGATAATTCCCCAAGTGGACACTTTCCCGTGAATCCAAAGCATCGTTGTAGTCACGTCGCCCAAAGGAGTCCATGCCCCACCAGCATTGACGGCTACAACACATACCGCCCCTAACATCAACCGGTCTTCCCTAGACTTCACTAGCCTCTTCAGAATGGAGACTATTACTATGATGGACGTCAGATTATCTAGAGCTGAGGAGAGAAAAAATGACAGTATAATCAAAACCCACAAAAGAGCGGCTCTAGATTTTATATGGCAAAATCTTGAAATAAGGGAAAAACCTTTATGCGCATCAATTAATTCCACAATAGCCATGGCAGAAAATAGGAAAAAAATAACCTGCGCGGTTTCTGACAGTTGCGCAGCTAAAGCCGCTTCATTGGATTGATTCATATGAGCAAAACAGACTAACCACATGAGTCCACCCATTACGAGAGCAATTGCCGATTTGCTTACCCTAACTACGTTCTCAAAAACAATAGCTAAATAACCAAATAAGAAAAGAATGCCCAATTGAAAACCCAGCATAAACTACCCTCAACTAAAAGTTTTTCACTTAAACTCTACCCAAGGAACATCAACAAGCCGCACAGGCACACGCTCATACGCTCTAGAAAAATGCCTAGATACCATCCTCCTAGCTAAAAAGCTAAAATAATTGACATACATTAGGAAGAGTCTCGAATCAAGCCCCTTGTAGCAAGATTCGAACCTGAAAAGCTCCTTCTGAAAGGAACACAATAGACAGGATACGACAGCTGAGTGTTAAGCTCAAGAAACAATTCAAATCAACCAATCAATCAAAATAAAATCCTCTATCAAATACTCCCAAAAACAAAAAATTTGCTTCCTCTCCGTAGGAAATAAGACAAAAAATAAAAACCAAACTCCAAAGATAAAAATCCTTAACGAACAGATTGACAAAGATACCTTTTAAACGAACAATAATAGGAAAAGTTTGATCTTATGGGTTTCCGAATGTCTTGGTCTGTAAAAAGTTTTGTACCTAAACTGTATACTTGCTTAAGACAAGATTATAATCTCGGGGCCCTAAAAAAGGATGTGCTTTCTGGCATTACGGTTGGTATCCTGGCCTTCCCTTTTGCTATTGCGGTATCTATTGGGGTAGGAGTCTCTCCGTTACAAGGAATTCATGCTGCTATTGTTGGCGGATTTTTAGCCTCCTTCTTTGGCGGAAGTCGGGTATTAGTTTCAGGCCCTACGAGTGCATTCATTACTATCCTCTACGGAATCTCTGCTAGATACGGAGTAGAAACTCTTTTCATTGTCACATTTCTGGCTGGACTCCTCCTTGTAGGGTTTGGTTTGATGGGGCTGGGTACTTTCATCAAGTACATGCCCTATCCCGTTGTCACAGGCCTTACTACGGGCTTATCTGTGATTATCTTTTCTTCGCAGATCAAAGATTTTTTAGGCCTGCAAATGGGAGACTCTATCCCAGCGGATTTTGTCGGGAAATGGATAGCATATTGGGATTTCCGGTGGACTTGGGACCCTAAATCTCTTGCTGTAGGATTTTTTTCTCTAATTATCATGATTTACTTCCGAAATTATAAACCCCGATACCCCGGAGTAATGATTGCTATTGTCATATCTACCCTAGCCGTTTGGTTGCTACAAATAGACATTCCTACAGTAGGAAGTCGCTATGGATCAATTCCAGCATCCTTCCCTACACCTTCTTGGCCCCATTTAAGTATCACAAGAATTTTACAAATAATGCCAGACGCTTTAACTCTGGCAGTCTTAGCCGGTATAGAGACTCTACTATCCGCTGTCGTTGCCGACGGTATGACTGGGTGGAGACACCAATCTAACTGCCAGCTAGTAGCTCAAGGAATTGCTAATATGGGAACCTCTTTGTTTTCAGGTCTTCCCGTCACAGGGTCTCTGGCAAGAACAACAGCAAACGTAAAATCTGGCGCAACAACTCCCGTAGCCGGCATAGTACATTCTATATTTATCTGCATCATCCTACTGGTCCTCTGGCCCTTAACAACAAAAATACCTCTTACATGCCTAGCTTCTGTTTTGATTCTCATAGCTTGGAATATGAGTGATATTCATCACTTTATTCACCTGTTTACCGCTCCTAAAAAAGATGTTATTGTTTTACTAGCCGTTTTCATTCTCACAGTAATGACAACCATCACTTCTGCTGTGCAAGTTGGCATGATGTTAGCAGCGTTCTTATTCATGAAACAAATGAGTGATTTATCAGATGCTATATCAACAGCAAACTATTTTGATGATGAAACTCAATCAAAAGAAGACACCAAAGTTTTAAAGTCCGAAGTACCTCCAAATACAGAGATTTATGAAATCAACGGCCCCTTCTTCTTCGGAATAGCAGATAGATTAAAAAACCTTCTTAACGAGGTTTCTTCTCCACCAAAGATCTTTATCTTATGTATGACAAGAGTGCCCACAATTGATGTTTCCGCTATGCATGCCTTAGAAGAATTCTATTTAGAATGTGACCGGCAAGGCACTTTACTTCTCCTCGCTGGAGTTAAGCGAACTCCTCTCAATGATCTAAAACGTTATCATTTGGATGAATTAATTGGAGAAGATCACATTTTCTCCAGCCTCAAAGGTGCTCTCCTATTTGCTAACGCCCTAGCAAAATTAGAAAATAAAACAGCTATTCATGATTAATATTTTTTTGCAAATGCTAGCGGTCACCCACCATATCAGACGGGTTAACGTACTTGTCAAAGTCTTCTGCTGAGACAAATCCTAGAGAGATTGCAGCTTCTCTGAGGGTCAAATTTTCGTGAAGAGCTTTTAATGCTATTTTGGAACACTTATCATAACCTATTACCGGAGATAGCGCCGTCACTATCATCAACGATCTATCCGTATACTCTTTAATTTTTATTTCATTCACACGCAGCCCTGAAATAAAATTATCTGCAAAAGATCTCATAGCCCCCGATAATAAAGAAACGGATCTTAGAAAATCATAAATGATCACAGGCTTCATTACATTTAATTCAAAATTACCCCTACTGCCACCATAGAGAACAGATTGTGTATAACCGAAAACTTGCGTACACACCATTAATGTAGCTTCGCATTGAGTGGGATTAATCTTCCCTGGCATTATGGATGAGCCTGGCTCGTTTTCTGGGAAAAAAAGTTCTCCCAAACCACAACGAGGGCCTGATCCTAAAAAACTCAAGTCTGTGGCAATCTTGGTCAAAGAACAAGCCAAAGAGGACAAACAAGTTTGAGCGAAGACTAACGAGTCATGACAAGATAAGGCAGAAAAAGTATTTGAAGCTGCACAAAAAGGTTCTTGAGTTTCCTGCCTCAAGCATTCAAGAAACTTCTCAACAAAACCAGGAGGAACATTCAGGCCCGTGCCGACTGCTGTAGCACCTATAGCAAGCTCATACAAATGAGATAGAGAAAACCCTATTCTTTCAATATTCTTTTTTAACTGATCCAAGTAACCGGAAAATTCCTGCCCTAAAGTCATAGGAACAGCATCCATGAGATGGGTTCTACCTATTTTGATGTACTTGTGAAATTCTTCAGATTTATCCTTCACGACAGAAATCATATGCTCCAAAGCAGGCAATAGCTTGCTTTTCATCTCTTGAACTGCAGCTATATGCATAGCCGTAGGAAAAACATCATTGGATGACTGTGAACAATTCACATGATCATTAGGATGAACAGGATTTTTTGAACCTATTATTCCCCCAGCCCTCTTGATAGCTAAATTTGCAATCACTTCATTAACATTCATGTTAGATTGTGTGCCACTTCCTGTTTGCCACACTCTCAAGGGGAAGTGTTCAGAGAAATTCCCTGCTAGAATTTCTTCTGTAGCAGCAACAATCCTTTCTGCTGTTTTTTCATCTAGCAAACCCAAAAGAGCATTAGCTTTAGCTGCACACTTTTTCACCAGAACCAAAGCTTTAATAACGGGCTCTGGCATTCTTTCTTCTCCCCAAGAAAAAAATTGTAGAGATCTTTGCGTTTGTGCTCCATAATATCGGTCCTCGGGAACCTCTACCTCTCCTAAGCTGTCAAACTCCTTTCGCATATGCTTACTTCCTACTAAATCCCTAATCCTTTCCTAAGCCAAACTGATCTATGAAGAAAAATTTTTTATTTCCAATGCTGTTCATCATCGCTTTCCTAACTGGCTGGGAAATATGGGCCCTTTACTCGCCCGTAGCAAAGCTCGTATGTCCGCCCCCTTCATCCATAGCCCTACGCTGCATCCGCTCTAGAGAAATCCTGCTAAAAGAGTCTTTGGTAACCTTAAAAGAAATCATAGGCGGATTTCTTCTTGCCGGAGGCCTTTCCTTTGTCTTAGCCCTCGTTATGCTCTCCTATAAAAGCTCTAAAACTTTCCTACAACCCCTTTTTGTTTTACTCCAGTGTATCCCCATGTTTACACTCTCCCCCATAATAGTGTTGTGGTTTGGATGGGGAATGAGTGCCGTCCTTATTCCTACAGTGCTAACAATATTTTTTCCTTTGACACTGACTTTGTACCAGGGCTTTTCTTCCGCTCCTATCGAATTACTAGAGTTTTTTAAACTGCAAAACGCAACAAAAATTCAAACATTTAGAAGACTTCTACTCCCCTATTCTGTTCCAAATATTTTCTCTGGGCTGAAAGTTGCTATAGGCTCCGCTGGGTTCGGTGCTATTGCTGGGGAATGGGTTGCTGGAAATTCTGGACTAGGAATTCTTATCCTAGAAAGTCGAAGAAACTACGAAACGGACCTTACTTTTGCAGGACTCCTAGCTCTTTCAACTCTAACCATCTCTTTGTATAACCTAGTTGTTTACTTTGAAAACACAGTCTTTGCCATTCACAACATAAAACGAAAAAATTCATTAACAAAAACCAAAGACAAAACCAAAGGCCCTCTTTATACATTATTTTCTCTAACTTGTTTATTAATAGGGATTCTTGCTTACCATCCAAAGCAAACATCCTTAGTTAAACCCAAAAGCGAGTACGAGGTCTCCTTGCTGCTTGATTGGACCCCAAATCCAAACCACGTCCCCATCTATGTAGGAATAGAAAAGGGTTTTTTTTCCAGTCAAGGAATCTCACTGACTATTATAAAAAGCTCTGACAATGGCTCCGTTATTCCACACCTGATGTTTGAAAAAACTGACCTCACTCTCTACCATGCTCTTGGTGTTATTCGAGGCCAATTAAAAGGACTTCCTATCATCCCTATAGGAAGATTGATAGATAAAAGCCTTGGTGGACTAATTTGCAGAAAAGACAGTGGAATTTCCTCCATGCAAGACATCAATGGAAAAACTCTAGGATTCTGTTTAAGCAACCCACAAAATCTCTCCTCTTTTCTAAAAACCTTAAATGCTGCTGGCATCCGCCCTGGAGAAATTAGAAATGTAAGTTCGGACATGTTGTCTCCAATCATTTCTCGACAGGTGGACTGTATATATGGCGGTTTTTACAATATAGAGGGCGTTAAACTAAAAGCCTTAGGAATACCCATCGTACATTTCTTTCCTGAAGACTATGGATTGCCCTCAGGTCCTCAACTATTGGTTTGCGCTAAAGCTAATACTCGAACATCATCTGCACAATTTATTAGTCTGTTCCAAGAAGCTTTACATCAAAGCATTTGCTTCTGCAAGGAACAGCCAGACAAGGCTTTTTCCATATACGCAAAAGCTACATCAAAGGCCGCTGAAACTCTGAGAGACGAACGAAAACAATGGGAAGAAACATTAAATCTTCTAGCTGAAAATCAATCTCCTTTAGACCAGGAATTGCAAGAACAACTTATTAAAACGATCTCCCAGCATTATCCAGAATTGGCCCAAGCTGCGTCAGAGCATTTAAAAAAAATTGCTTGTTCAAAAACTACGCCGCACAAGGATCTGATAGAACGTGAGAAAGCCTAGATAGGACATCCCTTAAAACTTCAAAAGGTTTTTGCTCCGCCTGTATTCTAGAAACTTTATGCTTGGGATAAAATGCTATAAGCTCCTCTATGTCCTTGTAATATGACTCCAGCCTACGCTTCAGCACATCCAGTCCAACCTCTCCAATTAACCCTCTTGTATGCGCTAATTTTTGTGTTCTAGCTAATAATTCTGATTCATCAAAGGCCTCCAACACGATTACGTGACGCACCCTTGTAAACGATTCTAAAAGCTGGCATTGTCCTAAAGTCCTGGGAACTCCTGAAAGTAGCAGATCCTGCCTCTCAGGTAAGTACTTTCCTGTGGCAATCAGCCCCTGAACATAGTATTGCCATACATTTATTACAATCTCATCCGGAATTAAAGCACCACTCACAGCATAACGGTGAAACATTCTGCGTATAGGAGACTCGGGGGAATAGCAACGAAATACATCCCCCATAGACACATAGCATTGACTGCCCGATTGAGATAAAAAATTTCCTAACAAATCTTTTCCAACCCCAGGAGGGCCAAAAAGAAGTATTGTAGAAAAAAGTTCTGAATAAGGTTTTATTACATCAATAATTTCTTGATTAAACATACCAAAACTTATAAAATTCATCGTCCTTTGTTGATTTGGAAAACCCTTGTTCTTCCAATTAATTAGTTAAAAGAAAATATAACAATGACTATCCAACTTTTATCTTTTTCTCTCGTGCTCTGCTTGATAGCCGATAGTTTTTTAAATATGGCGCATTTGCAAGCCATATTTCAATCCTTTTCATTAAAAAGATCTTTACTACTACTTTCCAGAGATCTGCTGATCTCTTTACCTATAATATTCATTCTCTTCTTTGTAGGGAAAGGAGCTCTTTCAGCCCTAAGAACTCCAGATTGTGCTATTTTAGCTTCAGCTGGAGCTCTGATAACTTTAAATGGCCTGAAGGCCTCTTTTAACAAATCTAAAGAAATTCCAGAAATTTCTAAAAACCGATCCTTGCTTTTTCCTGTGGCTACTCCTCTAATCATTGGCCCCGCCTGGTTTGCTGGTTGCTTTGTTCTGATCATAAGTAATCCCCAACCGAGAGAATACAGTTACATTCTAGGGCTTTCTTGGATATTTCTCTTCTTTAGCACGCTAACTTTATTCGCTCTGACACGAAAAGATAAAGTCCTACAAGCATCTAGGGCCATTATAGGTTTATTTGTATCCATAATCGGAGTCCAAATTTTTATAAGGGGGCTGCAGTTAGCTCTGCTGGCACATTAAAATGTTATTAGCTTTATTCCAATTAAGCCTTCTTTTCTTCATGCTTTTTGACGCCCTGGGGTCTTTCCCTGTATTTGTCACTTTGCTAAAAGACTTCTCTCCAGAAAGGCGCCGAAAAATAATCATACGAGAGTGTCTATTCGCTCTAGCTACGCTAGTTGTTTTTATCACTTTCGGGCGAAAGATTTTTCATCTCTTCAATGTATCTCTCTACTCTTTCCAAGTTGTCGGGGGAGCTATGCTCTTCGCCATTGGATTGGATATGGCTTTCTCTCCGTTAAAGCAAGACCTCTCAACAACAAATCAAAAAGTTGTTCAGGATCCAATATTTTTTCCTTTAGCCTTTCCAGTTTTAACGGGACCAGCCGTAATTTCTGCAACACTAAGCTGTGTTGAAGAAAAAGTTTACAGTCTAGAGTTTATTTTTTGCGCCATCTGTTTGGCTTGGGCAGCCTCACTTGTAATCTTTCTTTACTCCACAGTATTTAACCGCATCATGGGTAAAGACGGGTTGGTAGCTCTTGAAAGATTGTTTGGAGTCATCCTCCTTCTTATAGCTGGCAATTTAGTGTTAAAAGGTCTCGGAATAGCCTTTAACATTGGTTTTTACGCGACTTAGTGGAGAGCAAAGTGATTAACAGAAATGACCCTTGCTGGTGCGGCAGCAAGAAGAAATGGAAACACTGCCACTACCCTAATAAGCAGATACAAGATAAAACCCTAAGTATTGCCTCGCAGTATCGTTCGAAATACGGGATTTTAATAAAAAATGACTATGAAATAAAACAGATCCGGAATGCCTGTCAGGTCACAGCGCATATCCTAAACGAACTTTGTCTTGCCGCAAAAGAAGGTACCACTACTAACGAATTGGACGAGTTGTCTCAAAAATTACACAAAGAATTCTCGGCTATTCCTGCCCCGTTAAATTATGGACATCCTCCTTTTCCAAAAACCATTTGTACATCCTTGAACGAAGTAATTTGTCACGGTATTCCAAATGATACACCGTTAAGAAAAGGAGATATTCTTAACATAGATGTTTCTTGCATCGTAGACGGTTTCTTCGGAGACTGTAGTCGTATGGTGATAATAGATCCTGTTCCAGAAGAAAAAAAACTTGTCTGCGAAGCCTCTCTAAAATGTTTAGAACAGGCCATAAACATACTAAAACCAGAGATCCCTGTTCACGCTATTGGGGACGTTATAGAGGATGTTGCCGCTGAATACGGATTTTCTGTTGTAGATCAATTCGTGGGACACGGAGTTGGCATCCAATTCCATGAAGAGCCGTATATCCCTCATCACAGGAATAACTGCTCTATTCCCTTAGCTCCTGGAATGACCTTCACCATAGAACCAATGATTAATATCGGAAACAAGAAAGGGTTTATAGACCCCAAAAATCACTGGGAGGCTAGGACCGTCGATGGCAAGCCTAGCGCTCAGTGGGAGCACACCCTCCTAATTACTGAAGAAGGATGCGAGATACTAACCCTTCTAAGAGAGTAACTTCTTCTTCTAAAAGAGCAATCTCCGAAGTCAAATGCTCTATAAGTCTAAGTTCTTCAAAGTTTTCCTCCCCCAAAGATAGTTCTTCCATCCTTTCTCTCTCTAAAAGCTTTTCTTTTAAAAGAAAAAATTCTTTTCTGACAGAGGATAAAACAGCATCCTTCTCAGCAAATTGTAGCTTTAATTGATGATAAAGAGCTTGGCAATCAACCTTAGCTTCTAAAACAGTAACCTCTTTAGGCCTTTTAACTTCCGACTCAGAAACCAACTGTTGTTTTAAAGCATCTATTTTTTCTTGCAGCGAACAGACTTCTGATTCTTTCCTATCTAGTAAATTTTTCAACCCTTCTATATCTTTAGCCAATTGCTGGTTAATCTCCTCAAAAGAAGACTTTTCTTTCATCCAATCTTTTTGCTTTTGAGATAATTCAAAAAACGCATTCTCTTTTAAAGAAAGTTGTTTTTCCAAAGACTCTATAAGCCTTTGATTCTCTTCGTCTTTTTTCTGTAGACACGATTTCTCCTCATTGGATAAAGACGCTCCTCCAGCAGTCAGCATCTCCAAACGATCCGAAATTTGTACATATTCCCTGTGCAGAATAGCGTAGTCTTCTAACCAACTGTCTTTTTGTTCAGATAGTATTCTAAAATCTACTTCCAAGTACGAATATTTCTTTTTTAATTCTTCTAAGTCTTCTTTAGTTGCACCAAAATTTTGATTAGTCTCGTCCAGCTGGATAGACAGCTCTTTATTCCCTTCTAAAAGTCGAGCCTTCTCTTCCTCATAAGTATTCTTCAATGAACTCAATTCATCTATCAAGTTCTTAATGCTTTCTTGTTTTTTACCTGATTGCTCCTTGGAACTCTTAGTCCATAAAAAAAACACAAACCAAGTTAAAGAAAAAGCGCAGACCATTCCTAAGTTCCAAATAAACTCAAAGGTCAACAAAGAACCCGAATAAAAAACACAACAAGTTAAAAATAAAATATTAACAAAAGAAAAGATCAATCCCCAGAGGTCAAAAAAGAGGACCAAAAGAAACGCCAAAGCGGAGTATACCAGCATCAAGGAAAGAAGCGCATACTGACAAAAAGAGGCGCAAAAAGAACCGCTTAAAATAAGAGCCAAAGAAACTAAGAAAATCCAGTCCCTCTGAAAAGGACGTAGCTTCTCGGAAAAGTATGAGCTT
The DNA here is from genome assembly GCF_902807005.1 of Chlamydiifrater phoenicopteri. Taxonomy (NCBI): domain Bacteria; kingdom Pseudomonadati; phylum Chlamydiota; class Chlamydiia; order Chlamydiales; family Chlamydiaceae; genus Chlamydiifrater; species Chlamydiifrater phoenicopteri. Next base: position 96,901 of record NZ_LR777658.1, on the reverse strand, counting down.
AGAATTTTCTTAGAGAAAATTCTAGCAAATCTCAACCTAGGTAATCTCATTCTCTCAAACAACTCACTGTGTCTCTTGCTCAAAAGATTCTTCAATAGATTGATCCATAGATTCTTTAGCTGTTTTCAACAGATAACTCACTAAACTAGGATCTCCCTCGTAGGTCATTTCCACGTGAATTTTTCCGTCTAAAGAGGAGTTTCCACAAGTGATCAATATATAAGCACTTACGTCTTCCCTAGTCATAGACAACCTCCCTTCACAATTGCTTTGAACCTAAAACCTCTCTTTTCCATTAGCAAACGGGAAACCTCTCCCAGAGCCTACAAGAGCCCTATAATCTACCAAAGTTCAGTAGGCTACCAAACTTACGGATAACAAGCTTACTTTTTTTTAGAAACAGCAAATTAATCCCGTCAAATTGGCTAAGCAATCAAAAAGCTTTTCTTGAAAAAAAATAAACTAAAAACACTACCAACTAAAAACTAACCACTTCTAAAAAACACAAAAAAAATTAATTAAAAAACGGAAGCATCTATTGATAAAATCAAATCAACAAAATTCATTTTTTTTTGAGATAAAAACATGTCAGCATCCACAGGAACAACACCAACAGGACCTGTACAAGGGTCTAAACTACCGCCCTTGGAACCTTTGAATACGCCAAAAATCGGAATCATCCTGTTCAATATTTACGAGTTATTGTTAGAAGCCATCACTATCAGGCAGCAAACCGTTTTAACTCAATCAACTCAATTGAATGACAATACTAATATTCAACAACAATTAAACCAAGAAACTAATCAAATTAAATTTGCTGTAGTCAATTCAGGAGCAAAAGAATCTGAGATAACCTCCGTTCAGAACCAAAACCAAAACTACTCAGCACAAAGATCTAACATCCAAGACCAATTAGTTACATGTCGACAAAATGGTCAGATTATTTTGTCCCACGCCTCGACGAACATTAATATCATCCAACAATTAGCTTCTCAAGACTCCTCATTCCTAAAAACGACAAATTCTATCGGATCAGTAGTAAACCAACTTAATAAACCTCCAGGATAATAGTCTGCAAATTACAGTCTAAAAACGTAACCTCCAAGGATTTTAGGAATTATGGATTCAAACCAATCTAGTATTATTAACTCAATGACAACCTCTTCAGGAAGAGTAAGCTCTACAACAGCAGATTCTATTATCGAAAGGTTTTCTAAAGACTCTAACCCTCTTATTGTCACAGTATACTACGTTTATCAGTCTGTGTTAGTTGCTCAAGACAACTTGACCATTATAGCAAAGGAGCTTCAAGCGAATTCTTCCGCACAAATTTACCTAAATAATCAAGAAGCTCTTTACCAATACACGACAGTCCCCAAAGATCAAGTTAACAACAACTCCCCTGGCTACCTACAAGATATTCAGTCAAAAAACCAGGCTATTGGAGCTTCGAGACAAGCCATACAAAACCAGATTTCTGGATTAGGAAATGCCTCTCAAGTTATCTCCAGCAACCTGAACACTAACAACAACATTATTCAACAATCTTTGCAAGTGGGACAAGCTCTGATACAAACCTTCTCCCAAGTAGTGAGTTTGATTGCTAACATTTAACAACTAAGGAAAAACTATGCCTCTTTATAGTTCTGGGAAAACAGCCAGTTTACCCACTTCTCCTGTGGCCACTATCATCGTCCCCTCAACAAAAGTTAGAGCAGATGAGATTATCATCAATAAAAATTCAGCCATAAACTTTTGCATATCAACACTCTTGCAACTTTCAATAGCCACAACAGACTTCGCTAAATCAGTTATGACTGTTCTTCAAGAAAACACCGTTGTTCAACAAGCTAAAACGAAGGAACTTATAAACCTTCCTATGCTTAGCGTTCCTTCTCTAGAAGCCAAAGATCAAAATTCTGACAAACCTGAATACAAAAATAGTGTTGAAGTTCAGTCTTACCAAGACTCAAACCAACAAATAGGCGCTCAAAGATCTTTTATTCAACAAGAATTATCTTCGGCTCAACAAAGGGCTCAAGCAAATCAGAAAATTGTTAACTCATCCTTCAGCGAATCATTGCAAGTGATCCAAGCTGCCTGCGCACTTCTAGAAATGCTAGAACAATTAACTATTAAGGCTAATTTAACTAGACCTGCTGGTTAATTTAGAATAAATTAAAAAGTTTTAATAAAATATAAGATCTTATACCATAGAGGCTTTCGTGGTTACAAGGAAAGTCTCTATGAGAGTTATTTTCCCAAATAAGCAGCAAGGATCACATTTTTTCTCTAAAATCTTTTCTAGGGTACCACTCGCCCTTCTCCTATTTTCTTGCACAGCTCCTATAGCCTCTTATATTTTAAAGAAAATTTTTCACACCTCGGGACTCCTAGAGCTTTTCTCTCTCTCTAAAAACAGTATAGACTCTCACCGCATCTGGCAGTTTTTCACCTATCCTTTGATCTGCTCAGATTCCATAAATCTGTCTGTAGATGCTAGTCTTGAGCTCTCACAAAGACTGCTACTTAGAAATACATTGGTCTGTATTCTACTTCAAAAAATTTCTAGACATTTTATTCAAAAGTTAGGGACTACTAGTTTTCTAGTATTTTTAGGAATACAAATCCCTTGCGTGGGAGCTGCTGTTTGGAGCTTGATGAAGCTTACCGGATCAAATTCCGCGTTCTTCGGCGCCGAGTGCATCTTATGCGCTCTAGCTACCGTTAGCGTCTTCTTAGACCCAGAGAAACGATTTTATCTTCGCCCCTTTCCCTTTTACATTTCAAGAAAATGGGGTTTTCTCATCGTACTAGGAGTCTTTTTCCTATCTCTTATAGCTTGTAAAGCATTCTTCTTCTTAGGAGGAGCTATTCTCTCTGTCCTCCTTTCCATTCTCTTCTGTCAAGGAGAGAAGCTCCCTAATCCCTACGCCACGTTTAACTCTTTCTCGTTTTGATAACAGCATAAACATTGGAGTCTATTCTGAAGCTGTCCCAGCCCGAGCAGCAGCTAGAGCCTCCCTCAGCCCGCAAAGAACTCCTTCCTCAAAACGAAAAGCAGCGTGACACTCCAATTCAGGAAAATCCATAGGCTGTAAAAGATCTTCAGAAGTAAGGGTTGGGATCACGGACTCTCCCACAACTCTAACTTTTTCTGCTTGTCTTTCTACTAACTCTTCCAGAAGGGAAATAAAATTTTTACTACAACAACCCTTCCTCATTTTTTTTCCTTTTCTCTAAGAAAAATTTTTTCATTAAGTACTCAGAAGCCTCCTTCTCTACACCAGAAATATACTCTACAGTATGAAATGGATGCTTTTCCGCAAATAAGTTAATCCAGGTCCCCCCAGCACCTAACCTAAGATCTGGAGCCCCCCAGATAACTCTGGAAAGTCTAGCCAGTTGTATGGCTCCTGCACACATGGGGCAGGGCTCCAGGGTGATATACATGTCTGCTCCATTTAACCTCCAGTTATTGAGAGCTTGAGCTGCGGACCCTATACACAAAATTTCTGCATGAGCTGTCGGATCGAGTAAAGACTCGACCCTATTATAGCCTCTAGCTATCACCCTATTGTCTTTCACAATTACACATCCAACAGGAACTTCATCTTCAGCATATGCTTTCTCTGCCTCTTTCAGAGCTAGGAGCATAAATCGACGATCTTCTTCAGAAATCACTTTAAACTCCTTGTAACTTGCATAATTTTTTTTGCAATGTGGATATTTGTTTTTTTAGAGCTGCTATGTCTGTCAAATATTTCTTTTGCATTCCTGAAATTTTCTTTTCATAACGATCTGAACAGTTTCTAACAGCGATAAGAATTTCTTCAGAAACTTTTTCTTCCCCACAAGATTCTAGGCCCGCTATTCCTTCCAATGCCTTCTGACGCAACATCAACTTCTCTTCAGGAGAAAAAACAACAAAGTTCATTTCTGAAAAAAGATAAACATCTATAGGACAAAACTTCCCCAAAGCAGATTGAATTAAAGGCTCTGAAACATTCGAAGGAATAGACTTTATGGATTCGGTCTCACTGGAAATAGAAGAAAGAGCATCAAAAAAGAGATCATAAATTTCAGTTTTTTTTAATACCCACCTGGAAGCGATAAACGAGGCCAACTCTTCGTATTCTCCTGAAGAATTTTCTATAACCTTCAAATATCCCTCCGACATCTCGTCAAGCGACAAAGACGAAAACTTTTTTCCTGGAAAAAATTCTTTAACAAAACGAACATCCCTGGCCAAATGTTCCTGTTTCAAATCTTTCTTAACTAAAGAAATTATTTCTTTAAACCAGGGACTAAGTTTTTTCAAACACTCTGTGTACTCCATTAAAACCTCCCTACAGCATTTATGTCTTTAATAGTATCAGGAGCTTAAACGTTTTGGTGATTTAGTAAAAATAATCATTCAAACCAACGTTTAAAAGATGTTCAAAAAAAATCATTGCACCATTGAGAGAAGAGAATGCAGCTATTTACGATTTATTTGATTCTAGAAAAACACTTTCAAGCTCTCACAAAAGTTGTACATTAACGCCACTCTGACGTATAATTGCATTTTGCAGTAAACATGTTAAGGAGATATCCGAATGTCTTTGGATAAGGGAACTAAGGAAGAAATTACAAAACGGTTTCAACTTCATGAAAAGGATACTGGCTCTGCAGACGTCCAGATTGCGATATTAACAGAGCATATCGCCGATTTAAAAGAACATCTTAAAAGGTCTCCTAAAGACCATAACTCTCGTTTGTCACTCCTGAAACTGGTAGGACAAAGAAGAAAACTTCTAGAGTACCTGAACTCTACAGACACCGAACGATACAAAAACTTAATCAAAAGGCTTAACTTAAGAAAGTAAGCTTCTCCACTATTGGGCGCGGAACAAAGAAATGAAAGCAGAAGTTATCGACATCGACCTAGGTAATGGTAAGAAAATATTTTTCGAAACAGGCAGAATTGCTAGACAAGCTAGCGGTGCCGTTTTAGCTAGATCGGGAGATACCGTCGTCTTTTCTTCCGCTTGCTCGGCATCTTTGACAGAAGAAACAGACTTCCTTCCCTTCAGAGTAGACTACCAAGAACGCTTTTCCGCAGCAGGAAAAACCTCTGGAGGATTCTTGAAAAGGGAAGGGCGTCCTTCTGAAAGAGAAGTTTTAGTATCCCGTCTTATTGATAGATCTCTAAGGCCAACTCTTCCAGAAAGGTTAATGAGAGACGTTCAGATTCTCTCTTACATCTGGTCCTACGATGGAAAAACCTCTCCCGATCCGTTAGCAATTTGTGCTTCGTCTGCAGCCCTAACTATTTCCAGTGTTCCTATCTTAAATCCCGTCGCTGGAGTCAGGGTTGGATACATTGACGGAAAGTTTATCATTAACCCAGATGTACAACAGCAGCCCTCTTCTGCACTTGATTTAATGCTCTCTGGAACGGAAAACGCTATCCTAATGATAGAAGGGCATTGCCGTTTTCTGGATGAAGAACAAGTCTTAGACGCCATAGCCTTTGGACATGAGTCTCTTTCGGTCATATGTCGTCAATTGTCCTCCTGGCAAAAAGCTGTAGGAAAAGCAAAAGAAGTAGATTCTGTAGTGCCCCTTCCTCAGTCCGTTCTTCTTTCTGTTCAACAGAAAACAGAAGGGAAGCTTTCTGCTCCGCTTTCTTTGTGTGATAAAAAACTTCAAGAAGCTGCCCTCAAAGAAATTGAGGACTCTCTCCTTTTGGAATTAACTTCTGAAGAAACTTCTGATTTTTCTTCCTTCAATATCAAATCTGCGTTCAAGAAAGTGAAGTCCAACTTCATGCGTAAAATGATTTTGGAAAGCAACCGCCGAGCAGACGGGAGAGGCGTTACTGATATCCGTAAAATTACTATAGAACCTTCCGTGCTTCCTAGAACTCATGGTAGCGCCTTATTTACAAGAGGAGAGACCCAATCTCTAGCTGTTTGTACTTTGGGGGGCGATAGCATGGGACAGCGGTATGAGGACTTGAATGGTGAAGGCATCAGTAGGTTTTATTTGCACTATTTCTTTCCCCCCTTCTCCGTTGGAGAGGTAGGTAGAATTGGATCTCCCGGGAGAAGGGAAATTGGTCACGGAAAATTAGCCGAAAGGGCTCTTTCACACATTCTTCCAGATTTTACCAGCTTTCCCTACTCCATTCGCTTAGAGTCGAATATTACAGAGTCTAACGGCTCCTCTTCTATGGCTTCTGTTTGCGGCGGTTGTCTGGCTTTAATGGATGCTGGTGTTCCCATCACTACTCCCATTTCAGGAATAGCTATGGGATTAATTTTGGAAGAGAATCAATCAGTGATTCTTTCTGACATTTCTGGCATAGAAGATCACCTTGGTGATATGGACTTTAAAGTTGCTGGGAATGAGGATGGCATCGTAGCCTTCCAAATGGACATAAAAGTAGAAGGCATCACAAAAGAAATTATGCAGAAGGCTTTAGCACAGGCAAAAGCTGGAAGAAAAAGCATTTTAAATTCTATGAGGGAAGTTGTTCCTGCTTCCAAGAAAGAAATGTCCATCTATGCTCCTAGAATAGAGACTGTGCGTATTAAACCAAATAAAATCGCTACCGTCATAGGCCCCGGAGGCAGACAGATTCGTCATATTATAGAAACAACAGGCGTACAGATCGATATCAATGATTCTGGGCTCGTCAGCATTGCAGCTCAAACACCGGAAGCTATGGCAAAAGCTAAAGCTATCATAGAAGAGCTAACCTGTGAAGTCGAAGTTGGTAAGATCTACAATGGTCGAGTAACTTCTGTTGTCTCTTTTGGAGCATTTGTTGAAGTCCTTCCTGGGAAAGAAGGTCTGTGCCATATTTCTGAATTAGACTCCAAACGAGTAGAGAATGTTTCGGATATAGTGAAGGAAGGAGACTCCCTTAAAGTTAAACTCCTGAGTATAAATGAAAAAGGGCAGCTTAAGTTGAGCCATAAAGCAGTTCTTTCTGAGCAGACGACATCGGATGTTTGACGGCTAAAGAAGCTCAAAAAGCAATCATTTAAGGAAATTAAAAACCCCGCTTATGAAAAGCGGGGTTTTCTTATCTTAGGTGACATTGAAGCCTAGTCCATTATGTATGGAATCTCCTTCATCCGGGGGAGGAGGAGGAAGCTCTTCCGGAGCTTTCTTGAACAGTAGGTTTTCTTCCTTAAGTCGGAGTCTCTTCCTCTCCGGATCCCAAGTGTGGTCCATAATTTCTTTGACATCCTTGGCGTCTAGCGTTTCAAACTCTATCAACATTTTTGTCATTAACTCTACTTCTTCTCGTCGAGTCTGAATAATGTCTAAAGCTCTGGCATACGCCCCTTCTAAAATGGCTTTCACTTCAGCATCTATGACTTTAGCAGTCTCCTCGGAGTAGACCCTCTCATGGTAACTACCGTACCCGGTGTAGTTATCAGAGCGCTCATCATAAGCAACAGTACCCAATTGCTCGCTCATTCCCCATTCACAAACCATACTGCGCACTAATTTTGTGGCTTGAGCGATATCCTGTTGCGCTCCACTTGAAACATCATTCAAAAAGATAGCCTCAGCCGCGCGACCTCCCATAAGAACAGCTAGCTGATCGAAAAGCTCACTCTTCCAATAACTAAGCCGATTTTTCTCTGGTAAAAAGTGTGTTGCTCCCAAAGATAACCCTCTAGGAATAATCGTAACTTTATCCACTGGGTCGCTATGCTGAACGGACAACCCAACCACAGCATGACCCGATTCATGGTAGGCTGTTGTACGACGTTCTTCAGCATCCATTTCTAAACTTCTTCGCTCTTTGCCATACAGAACCTTATCACGAGCTTCGGCTACATCTACAGCTGTCACAGCTGTTCGATCTCTCCTAGCTGCTAGTAAGGCCGCTTCATTGAGCAAATTTTCTAAATCTGCTCCAGAAGCTCCAGGAGTACTTCTCGCCACTGCCATAAGGTCCACGGTAGGATCTAGTTTAATCTTTTTTGCGTGTACGGATAATATTTCTTGTCTACCGCGGATATCAGGCAAACTGATCACAACCCGTCTATCAAACCTTCCAGGACGTAATAAGGCTTTATCTAAAACATCTGGCCTATTCGTTGCCGCCATGAGGATCACGCCATCATTCGTGCCAAACCCATCCATTTCAACCAGAAGCTGGTTCAGGGTTTGCTCTCTTTCATCATGACCGCCACCGATACCGGCTCCTCTGTGTCGACCTACTGCATCTATCTCATCGATAAAGATTATGCATGGAGCATTTCTTTTAGCTTGCTCAAACATGTCTCTAATTCGACTAGCCCCAACCCCAACAAACATTTCTACAAAATCAGAACCAGCTATAGAGAAAAACGGCCTGTCAGCTTCTCCGGAAACAGCTTTTGCTATTAAAGTTTTTCCAGTTCCAGGAGGCCCTATTAATAAAACTCCTTTGGGAATGCGTCCACCTAAAGCTGTAAACTTGGATGGATTTTTGAGAAAATCAACAATTTCTATTAGCTCTTCTTTGGCCTCCTCAATCCCGGCAACATCAGCAAAAGTGATTTTATTTTGCCCTTTCGGCAATAATTTTGCTGGAGACTTCCCAAAACTCATAGCAGAACCTCCAACTCCCTTAAGCTGTCTAGAGAAGACTAAGTAAAGCAGGAACACTACTAACATCACTGGCATGAGCGTAAAGATGTACCCCATATAGTGAGGAGCGGGCTCTTCACTTTTAAAGGTTTTTTCTAAAACTAGGTTACGTGGTTGGTCAGGAGCCTTAAAAGAAAGGGATTTGTTATGGCTGAAATTATTCCACTCTTCTTTGGCACCGTTAAACCAATGAGAAAACAACTCTGAGTCCTGCCTTTCCAAGGCTTTAGAAGATAGTTCCTTATTATTGAAAAACCAAACAACCTCGGAAACTTCCCCTCGAGATTTTTCCAACTGACTGGAATTTAGCTCCAAAGATTTTTCTATGGAAAGATACTTCTTTCTTTCCTCCTTATACAGCCTTACTGAGCGCAAAGAAGCAAAGCGGACACCATCCTCTGGATAAAGGAACGACTGAGAAATTCTTTGTAATGAATCTAATGTTTGACCATACAGCTGACGGGTATCTTCTGAGCTCTGTTCTTGTTGCAGAGAAACCTCAACCTTACTGGAAAGCGTTTTTAAATCTTCCTTAATCGATTCAGCGCTGATACCTAGAGCTGGAGATAGATACTTACCTATTAACTCATAAAGATCTGATCCGAAACGCTTTAAATCCGCCGCATCTCGGATATCTTTTCGAAATTTAGCTGATAAAGATTGTAAGTTTATAATCTGAGGAGCAACAATCTCTTTAACAATGAGAGGTCCTAACTTGCTATTAGCCCTATCAAAAATCATATAACCAGATTCTGGAGCCGCCATTCCAGAAATAGCCGAAAACCAAGAAACTGCCGAAGAAATCTCAACTTCTAACCCCCCCAAAGAAGAAAGCGTTTCTTGTCTTTCGGACAAAAGACGATGCTCTTTATCTATGAGCTCTAAGTATCGATATCTAGCCTGACTTTCAGCGCTGCTACTATCTCTAAACCTACCGCTGAAAGATACCAGATTATCATTGAGAGCGACCTTTCGACTATCTTCTGGAAGAATTAAACGTAAATTAACTAAGTGTTCTAACTGATGACTGAATCCTACTTTTGCTCTCTTCGAGCCGACAAAATTTTGTAATGCGAAAACACCAAAAATGACTCCAAACAAAAGGAAAAAAAACATCGAGGGGAAATTCTTTTTAGGGTCACTATTAAACTTTTTTTCGTATGACATAATCGCACTAACTAAGAACTAATTATTCGTAATAATTATTATTATATAACTACAGTTTTATTTTTCGCAAAAAAGCGTATACTCTAAAAAACAAAAAAACTTTTGCAAACACCCATCATATATTACCCTAGTTTACCTATCAACCTAATCCACTGGCGCTTTAGCTCACAGCTAAGCCTCCAAGTGATTAGCTAAAGGACTAGTTCTCACATACGCTAACAATATTTCCACAGATCTTAACATTTTTATCATGAACTCGCATAGTCACCTTGCAAGTCCTTTGAATCAAATGTTGATAAATGGCTAACACCGTATGCCTAGAAACCCCAATCCCCTCTGCAATAAAAAATTTTTTTATCACTTGCTTAGCTAAAAAAGCCCTTCCTAGCAAAGCATCTGGCAGAGTTATAGAGACTTCCCCTTTTGCGCGAAAAATTCCTTTGAGATATACCGCTGATTCTTGATCTATATATTCGGCTAATTCATCAGAATCTTTAGCCAAAGCCAACAATGGATTGATAATATTTTTTCCAAAATTCTTTTGAAGACAAGGAATAATAGACTTACGCATTCTTGCTCGCAAAAAGTGCTCGTCCGAATTAGTCTCATCAAAAAAATAAGTAATATTCGCTTTTTGCAGCTTATCTTCGATATCTTGCTTTCTTAGGTGCAGCAAAGGCCTAATGATGGGCATAGAAGACATGCTCGACGTCTCCTTAGGCCCAGAGAGATTTGTCAATCCAGCCCCTTCAAAAAGACGTTTTAAAATTGTTTCTACCTTATCATCCGCATGATGGCCAACAAAAACTCCCCCCAACCCCTCTTGCCGACAAACTTCTAAAAAAAAATCGTACCTAACCTTCCTAGCTGTATTTTCTAAATCTTTTCCTTTCCAAACGGCATTGTCTATTCTGTGACAATAAAAAGGAACCTCATACTCCTTACAAAGCTTTTGCAACTGAATCGCCTCCAAAGAGGAACTGTCCCTCCACCCATGATCCACGTAAGCTGCAGCAAAAGGAATCCTATAAGAAATGAGCACATAAAATAAAAAAGTAGAGTCTGAACCTCCAGAAAGAGCCAATAAATAACGTTTTTTCTTATCCAGGGAAGAAAAAAATAACTCTAATTGATTATCCTTAAAATGAGCACTATGCATAAAAACAACTCAAGGCGGCAAAATACTACTCTACGCCCTTTGAGACGGAATAAAACCTGGAGAAGTTAGCTCTCTCTTCTAAGAAAGTCAAGGGATTTTGCACTACATGCCTCTACTCTGGAAGCTTCTTATACTACGATTCTTGAAAACTACCTTCCTATGTAGTTTAAGTCTTATTTTTATCTCCATAATAGGCTCCCTGCAAGAAATTGTTTCTTTAATAGCTAAAAATATCTCTTATATTACTGTTTTCAAGCTTTCTATTTACCAAATCCCCTATCTACTTCCTTTTATCATCCCAGTTTCTTGCTTTGTGTCCTCTTTTTCCATTTTCAGAAAATTATCAGACAATAACCAGATTACATTCTTAAGATCCTCGGGGGCTTCTCAAAGCTTGATCATCTTTCCTTTACTGGTTACCGCAGGAATTATCTGCTGTGTCAATTTTTATACTTGCTCTGAATTAGCCTCTATCTGCAGATACAGAACCTGCAAAGAAATAGCCAATATAGCTATGACCTCCCCAGCATTACTCTTACAAACGATTCAAAAAAACGAAACCAATCGCATCTTTATAGCTGTTGACAATTGTCGAAAAAATACCTTTAACGATGTAATCGTAGCCTTAAAGAGGGACGGAGAAATTTCTGATATCGGGATTATTAAGAATATCATTCCAAATACCGCTAAAGATACCGTATCCGCAAACAAAGTACTGATTATATCAAAGATACCAAACTCTCTAAAGCATGAGTCTGATTCACAGGAAATTTACACAGAAACTATTGACAGCATCTTAATTCCCAAAGTTACTTCCACTCTATTCGCAGGAAAATCTTACATGAAAACTAGAACGGATTACCTGTCATGGAAAACGTTACTAAAAAGTTGCAAACAAAACAAAGACTCAAAAGAGCTATTACCAGAAATTTTTAGACGATTAGCTATAGGATCCCTATGCATCACTCTCACTTACTCTGGTATAGTCCTTGGAACATACAAACCTCGATTCAAAAAACGCTTTAATCCCTTTGTAATACTACCAATCCTGACCCTTACTCTTCTAATCATAGGGAAAAATACAAAATCTGTGGCCATGGCCTTTTTGTTATTTGTTTTACCCCAACTGTCTACTTGGATAATCTTTGCAATTTTGTCTTATAGAGAAACACGAGGCCAAGCTTAAATGAAATTATGGCAGCGACACCTACTAGTCAGATTTTGGACTATTTTCCTGTTACTTGTAATATCTTCTTTTCTATTCTATTCCTCTATCCATCATTCTTTGCATGTCATGAAATCTTCCAACTTGAGTGGAACGACTCTTTCTTGGAAATTGAATGCGCTATACTACCTCTCTCAAATTGGGCTAAAAAGCGAGTTCCTTCTTCCCCAACTAATTGTCGTCACTACTACGCTGACTCTCTCTTCAATGCAGAACAAACGCGAAGTATCTTTACTACAGGCCTCCGGATTATCTCTGAAACAGTTCGTTTCTCCGCTCATATTCTCTGTGGGACTTATAACCTTGTTCCTCTACGCAAACTTTCAATGGTTGTACCCTGCCTGTGAAAGTATTTCTTTAAAAAAAGAGTCTCTAGAAAAAGGTTCGAAAACCACTAGAGAAGATAAAATACCTGCTCTTTACCTAAAAGATCAGACAGTGTTGATTTATTCCAACATCGACCGAACATCTATGACCTTGAACAAGGTTTTTTGGATAAAATCACGAAATGAAATTTATTCCATCGAACGCTTAGCTTTCAATACGCTTTCATTACCTATGGGCTTTAGCGTCACGCTCTTCAAAACTCAAGAATCTACAAACAATGTATCTCAGCAATTCTTTGATATGAAAGAGTTCCCAGAAATTGAATTTGGATTCTATGATAACCCCTTCTCGAAGATTTTTACTGCGGGAGCAAAAAATAGGCTATCGGAGATTTTTGGAGCCATTCCGTGGAAAGCTACTGGGCCAGGGACTACTGTTGGTATCCCCCAACGCATTGCCGCTCTAATATCTCATTTCTATTACAGACTATTTTCGCCCCTAGCGTGTCTAGCAGCAACTATTATCTCAGCCGCTTTCTGCCTACGATTTTCCCGAACCCCGAAAGTGGTCTTGGCTTATTTAGTTCCTCTAAGCTTAATAAACATCTTTTTTGTTTTCCTAAAAGCAGGGATGGTCCTAGCCTCTAACAGCGTTTTGCCGGTCCTACAAACAATGATCATAGCACCTTTTCTCCTAGCTCTATATTCCGGCTATAAATTTGCTAACCTTCGTTGATCTCTGGTAAAAATCCCGAGAACACCCACCCTTCTAAATCACAGGTATATAATGCTTGTAATTTGGGCAAATTTTTTCTGTTTTTTCTTAACGCCCCCATTAATTTCTCCAAAAGCTCTACACAAGAGGATAAAACCTGTCGATCTCTCATTAAAAATGTTTGTACAGAAAGTTTCGCTAACATCAGTTTCAAAGATTTCTCGTCCAAATCTGTTGATTTTCTAGAAAAACAAAAAAGTCCAGCGAGAAATGTATCTGCATAATCCAAACCATCTTTTGACATAATCCAAAAATAATTTGGCAAGACGACTTCTAATTGTTTAAAAATCAACAAATAAGATATGAGATGAAGCAGCAATAACTTATCATTTCGGAACAGAATTTTTTTCTTTGCAAAAAAGAGCTCTTTCAAACTACTAAGACACTTAGGTAAAAATTCTTTTTCCAATTGGTTTTTTACTTCCAAGTTCATTCCATAAGAAGAAGTAGATCTATCCTTTCTAAGTTCTTTCTCAACTGCTTGTATAAACTCACTAAAATCTTCTATCTCTCTTTCATTTTCTATGTTTGATAAAAGCTCCTCTGGTTCTGGACAAGAAAATAGCGTTACATTACCAGCAAAATCCAAGCTATCCGCACACTCCTCTAATAATCGAGTCCTGGCTTTGTCCTTCTTAGATCTTCTATTTTGAAAGTTAACAATGAAAACAGAAGATCCCTCCTGCTTAAACACCTTCAGCAAAGACAAAAACTCCTGATTCAAAGACGCATACGAAACAGATTCTTGAATAACAGGACTTGCCGAGGAGAGCACTTTTATAGCTATTTCCCTTTCATTATAAACAAGCTCCCCTTCAAAAGATGGAGTCAAACCCATTTTAAATGGGTCAAACTGTTGACATAAGCTTCTATCAGATAGATAATCCACAGCTTTAAGCAATGGACCGTTCGGAAATTTAGAAAATATTCGATGTTGTTCATCGTACAAATCCGACAGATATTTACTTGCAGATATTTTTTTCCCTTCCATAGAAACATTCATTTGACTTAGCAAATAATGTAATGCTTCGGAATAGGTCGGACGATAAGAAGCTAAGGAAAGCAACCATTCATCAATGATTTTTTTCGCCTTTATCTTAAGGGCTGGTGTCTCAACAGAATTATAGTGCACTTCTTCTAACAAAATCACAGCTTCTCTAAGAAAGCCCAAGAAATCATTAAAATAGGCTACATTGCTCTTCACTGGCTTTGAAGAAATCATTGTTTTGGGTTGTTTTGACAACATCAAAGCCATAACCGCGTTATGAACAATAGAAATCTCAGGAATAGCTTTTTCTTTTAAAGCCTCTAACTTGTAAAAATCTCGAATACAAGGTTCTGCGACAGAAAACATGTACCTGCTCTGCCGTTCTTTTTCTTTTCCTTGCCATAGGAAAGTTCTTGTTAAAGGATCTGAGGTAGAGGATGTTTCGTATACTTTCCCGTGCTTAGCTATAATTTGCGCTAAGGAGTCCGTATAAAACTTCTTGTTATTCTCATTGGTTATGAAGAAAAGTTCGTAGTATTTGTCTCTCTTGACTTCTACCAAACTATCCAGAATGGGAATTACTATAGAAGGCTTATCAGAATCTACAGCCGGCCCCTTAGATTTAAATGAATCATCCTCGTTTGAGTTAATGACTTCTGTGTAGGCACTTCGTAATTCATTGTATTCGCTAGAAATACCTATAGTTTCCAGCAACTCTTTATTATCATCAAAAACTTCTAGAAGATTCTCCACCTCGTTGATAAGTGGGGTCCCCTCAATTTGCTGTTTATTAGAAATTTTATTGATGTAGCTACCCACGGATTCTAAGGAATGCTTTATGGAATCAATCAGCTCTCCGCAAGGAAACATTTGAAACTGATTATAGGAAGGGGTTTTGTCTTTCGATAATAGGTCGGCGTCTTCAAAGAAACAGGCCGTGTCTGAAAGATTCTTTCTTATATTTTGAACATGCCTCATAGCATCTTGAAAGCTTTGCTCTCTTTTTTCCATCGCCCACCCCCCGACATGGAACCAAAAATATAAAAAAACCAAACAAAAGAATAATTATTTAATTTATCAAATAAATAATTTTATTACCAATAATTACAAGTTTATTTAAAAACAGCAAAAACGCAATTAACTAATAAAGAAAAGAAAGAGAAGAAAAAAGAAAATGAAAAAAAACGGAAGAAGAGGGATTCGAACCCCCGGATCCTTTCAGATCTCCTGTTTTCAAGACAGGTGCATTAAACCGCTCTGCCATTCTTCCACACAAAGGAAACACTATACTAGAACTGCTTCAAAAACTTAACATCATTTTCAAAAAACAGTCTAATGTCTGGTATACCGTGTCGTAGCATAACCAATCGTTCTATGCCCATTCCCAGAGCATATCCTGATAACTTTTCTGGATCTGCCCCTCCTTTACATAGAACGTTAGGATGTATCATTCCTGCTCCAGCAACTTCCAACCACCCAGAGTTTTTGCATAGAGAACATCCTTTCGCAGAACACTCTATACAAGATACATCCACTTCAACACCTGGTTCTACAAAAGGAAAATAGCTGTGTCGAAATTTCAATTGCACGTTCTTTCTAAAGAAGCGTTGAAAAACTTCTTTAAGAACTGCAACAAGATCTGCCATATTAACGCGCTCGTCTATGAAGAAAGCTTCTACCTGGTGAAACATTACATGAGATCTTGACGAGACATCCTCATTTCTAAAGCACAGTCCGGGGGCCACGACCTTCATTTTTTTTTCTTGATTTCTCTTTAACTCGCGAGCCTGCACATTTGAAGTATGCGTGCGAAGAAGAGTCTTCTCATCCAGATAGAACGTATCGTGCATTTGCCTAGCTGGATGATCTTCAGAGAAATTTAACAAGGAGAAATTGTTAGCTTCGGTTTCGATATTTGGAGCCTCTTGTACAGAGAAACCTAGGGAAACGAATATATCGACTATTTCACGAAGAGTTTTTTTAAGGACGTGCTCCCCTCCAGAGAAGTAGGCCTCTCCTGGGAGGGTTATATCTATTTTTTCAGACAGGAGTTTTTTATTTTCCTCCTCTTCTAGTAACCTTTCTCCCACAGTGGACAGATGTTCTTCTATAAGAGCCTTACAAGAATTGATTAGAGAGCCCAGAGCAGGTCTTTCTTCTGGAGAAACCTGCTTTAGCTCTTCAGAAAAACCACGAAAAATCCCCTTCTTTCCAAGGTATTTGACCCTGATTTCAGTCAAATCTTCAGAGTTTTTCGCGCTACCGATCTCTGCAAAGAAAGCATCTCGAACAGAAGAAATCCGTTCTTTTATATCCATGAAAAAAGATCCCGTCTACTGTTTCTTAAACTGCAGCCTCGAGAGCTTTTTTAGCCTCGTTGGCTACTGTAGAAAACGCATCAGGGCTATGTATAGCCATTTCGGAAAGCATTTTCCTATTCAATGAAATTCCAGCTAATTTTAATCCATTGATCAACTTACTATAAGAAAGACCATTGATTCTGGAAGCTACATTTAATCTGGTGATCCAGAGGCGACGAAAATCCCCTTTCCGATCTTTTCGATGCATGTAGTTAAAAGCCATAGCTCTCATGACAGCAGAACAAGACTGTCTGTAATGACCTTTTCTATCTCCCCAGAACCCTTTTGCTTGCTTCAAAACACGCTTGCGACGACGACGGGAAGCTACTGAACCTGTTGCACGTACCATATTCTAAAAACCATCCTTCAAAACACTCGGATTACACGAGCATCATGCGTTTATACATTTTCACTTGAGAATCATCCATTACGGGACGCTTGGAGAGATTCCTCTTAGCCTGAGAAGATTTCTTTGTTAACTTATGTCTCTTCCCTGGACAAGTTCTAAGCAATTTCCCTGTACCCGTCAAATTGAAACGAGACTTTACAGATTTGTTACTTTTCATCTTGGGCATGTATTCTTTCCTGTTTTTTTCTAGTTTTTACTGTTACAGGAGCAATAACGCAACTTAGAGACCTCCCCGTTAACTTTGGTTCGGCCTCTACCCCTCCAACATCTTCTAGAAGTTGGCTCATACGCTGAACCACTCTATGACCATGTTCTGGGTAAGCGAGCTCTCTTCCACGAAAGGTGCAAGTAATCTTGACCTTATTCCCTTTTTCGAGAAAAGACCGAGCTTGCTTGGACTTCGTCATAAAATCGTTCTCATCAATATTCGGCTTAAGTTTCACCTCTTTAACACGAACTTGATGCTGAGCTTTTTTGTTATCTTTTTCTTTCTTGGTTAGATCATATCGGTACTTCCCATAATCCATGATCTTACAGACTGGGGGCTCACTATTAGAAGCAACTTCAACTAAATCCAAGTCCGCTTCCCTGGCCATATCAAGAGCTTCCTTGATGGAAACAACTCCCATTTGTTCCCCACCAACTCCGATCACCCTAACTTTAGGAGCACGAATTTGCTTGTTAATTTTCAGATTGACAGCCACTTTCATCCTGCAATTATATTTTGAGAATCTAAATCGCACCACCGAGAACTTCCCGGCAATCGTACTCCTGCTCTCCGAGGCCAAAAAGGCCCTTCCAAGAAGGGGAAGATCTTAGTTTATTGTGAAAAGAAAATCAATCGAAAATCTATAGATTCCCGAGTGAAAGAAGCTTGTTCAAAAAAAATATTAAATGTGAAAAATTAATTTTATGAACCCCAGTTCTTTGAAAATTCATTATTGCAAATAAACTTTCTTAGTAACTACAATTGTTCCTTCCATATTCTCGCTGTAGGAGCCTTCTTCTCTACGAGATCGTTGCTGTGGTTGCTTTATTACAAAAAATTAGATTCTTTTTACACAGGTGTTTTAATGGCTGCGCCTGCTACAAAGGGAGTTCCTTTTAGCGTAGAGTCTTGTTGCGGCTCTATCCCTCAAACTAAGTTTAGGGAAATAACTTTACAAATTCTTTTCTCTTTGGACCTTTCTGACCAGGGAAACGAAGTTGTTCCCATGATAATGCGAGAGGTTCGTGTTTCAAAACGACACGCCCTAAGCGCCTTCTCGCTAGCGTCCGCCGTCATCAGCAATAAAAATCACCTCGACGCTCTTCTTGAGGAAAATATTCTGGGCAACCACCAAGGAAAAATTTCCAGACTAGAAAAGAATGTTCTCCGCTTAATTTGTTATGAACACTTTTCTTCTAATAATCCAGACTCAACCACTGATGCTGTACTAATTTCTGAAGCTATACGGCTAACAAAGAAATTTGGGCATCCTCCAGCGTCAGCCTTTGTTCATGCTCTGCTAGACGCAATTTTTCAAAAAAAATATCCCTTAACATTTACCAGAATATCTTTTCCCTCTAATCTAAAAATTAATTAGTTTCTCGATTAGGGCCTACATGCAGAAGTCGGAAATAACCTTTCCCTTCCCCGTTAAAGAAGGGGTTCCCCTAAGTAAGTATTCTACGTTTAGAATAGGGGGTCCCGCTAAATTTTTTAAATCTATCTCTTCTGTCGAGGAAGCTGTCGAAGTCTTCCGCTTTTTACACAAACATCCCCTACCTCATTTCATCTTAGGCAAGGGCTCTAATTGCTTATTTGACGACCTAGGTTTTCATGGCTTAGTTTTGCTCAACAATCTCAACAAAAAAAATTTTTTAACCCCTCATCTCCTAAAGGTTTATTCGGGACATTCTTTTGCCGCACTTGGGCGCTATACAACAAAAAAAAATCTAGGTGGATTGGAATTTGCCTCCGGGATTCCAGGCTCTGTGGGAGGCGCTATTTTTATGAATGCGGGCGCACAAGGCCAATCTACTTCTGACTCAGTTCTTCGCGTCGAAGCTATTACTCCTGAAGGAAAGATTGTTTCTTACTCAAAGTCTGAATTAAAGTTTGAATACCGCTCCTCCCGATTCCAAAGTGTTTCTGAATTCATCCTTAGTGCAGAATTTCAATTATACAACAATCCTGCTTCTATAAAATTAGAAGCTTCCTATAAAGAAAAACGAGTTGCATCTCAACCCTATAACCAATTTTCTGCAGGCTGTATCTTTCGAAACCCATCGAAAGACATGCCAGCAGGAAAGCTTATTGAGGAATGTGGGCTAAAAGGACTAAGCGTTGGCGATGCTATCATATCCCCTCTTCACGCCAACTTTATCGTTAATAGAGGAGCAGCCAAGGCTAAAGACGTATTAAAACTTATCAATATAATAAAGGAGGCTGCACAAAAACGCGGCTTTTCCTTAGAAGAAGAAGTTTTATTTATTCCCCACAACCGATCATAGAAGATTTCTTTTAAAAACAAACAACTCTGGAGCCAAATTTCGGTTCATCATTTTACGAAGAACTACCGTCCAACGTCCTGGATCTAAAGCCTCAGCAAAAGATTCTACAGCATCTCTTTCTCTTTTACCCTCTTCATGCCCTGGGTAACAAATAACCGTAATAATCCCTTCTGAATGCAATAAATCCAAAGCTTTGTTCAAGCTAGCAATAGTATCTTCCGTGAGAGTTGTTATATCGTGATCTCCACCAGGCAAGTATCCTAAGTTATAATGAAATAGCTTTGCTCCATTCTCTTCCAGACAGACGTGAGAGCTATGCTTTAAAGAAATGATGCTAGCCTCCTCTCTACTAAGCAGAGCTTCAAAGGCCATCATAGATTTGGCTAAGGCTTCTTTTTGGACATCATAGCCTATAATCTTTCCCTTACCTTTTAAAAGCTTAGCCATGACTAAAATATCTTTACCATTACCACAGGTAGCATCAACAACAATATCTCCTGGAGATAAAAACTCCCTGAATAAATTATGGGCTACCGATACTACATTAGAAAAAAATGTTTTCATACCCAAAAACCACCCTAAAACTTGTTTAAAAAATCTTTTTAAATCCGCAAATCTTTTAGATTTTTGAATTGAAAAGATAGATTTCCCATGATAACATCCCTGACTAGATTTGGGGTATTAGCTCAGTTGGTTAGAGCGTCACGTTGACATCGTGAAGGTCAGCTGTTCAAGTCAGCTATATCCCATCGTTTTCGAACTTTGCTTGAAAAATCTTTTTCCCCTTCATCCTCCATAAATTTTCGAACCAAGAGTTCCCGTAATTAGATTCTATTTCCTCGTAGTAAGGTGCTATCTGCTGAGGAGAAAATCTTTTCATAATAGAGCCTAAAGAAGTTCGTAAAAAGTCCTCGTGGTCTGTGACTAGCGACAACGTCCCTCTATCACACATAGCTTTAGCCAAATCGTCGACAAAATCTGTTTGAAACAGACGGTGTTTATGGTGTCTAAGCTTAGGCCAAGGATCTGGAAAGTTGACATGCACCTCACTGAAAGAGGCTTCTAAAACAAACTTCCTAAAAAAAACTTGAGCTTCTCCACAAACAAGAAAAAGGTTTTGTAACCCCCTGTTTTCTCTTTTTGACCAAATTTTTCGAATTCTATCGAATCTTCT
Organism: Chlamydiifrater phoenicopteri; assembly: GCF_902807005.1. Lineage (NCBI taxonomy): Bacteria > Pseudomonadati > Chlamydiota > Chlamydiia > Chlamydiales > Chlamydiaceae > Chlamydiifrater > Chlamydiifrater phoenicopteri. The sequence goes on along the minus strand of NZ_LR777658.1, from coordinate 76,182 downwards.
CTCCACAGCAACCCAGTTCTTGTAGGAAAAATTTTCTGCCTGATCTATGATCCAATCTCCATTGCCAGAGCAAATTTCGCAACAAATGGGGTTATTCTCTGAAAACAACTCCCCCCAAGAAGGCATGCTAAACAGATCGTCTGACTCAGAATTTGAGTAGGAAGGAATAAATAAGATCCCGTCCCTGATCAAAACATGCTGTCGACTTCTATCAAAGGGAAGAGGCAAATCTTTAGGTCTCACAAAATACCTTCGCATCTAGTTAACGGTGGTGAGACTATAACTGTACAGGATTTTTCGGCCAATACGATTGAATCTAAAATAATAAAAAAATTAGAAGAAAACTCAAACTATTTTATTTAATCGAAAAAAATACAAATCAACATTAAAATAGACCGACAACATATAAAGTTATAAAGGTTTTTATGAGAAGGTTTTATTGTTTTATTGCAATTCTTGTGTCTCCAATACTCCTTAGCTCTGCATTAGGCGCTGAAGAACATTTAGCAACAATAAATGCAAAAGAACAAATAATGTTTCGTAGAAATTTACAAAACCTTCTTGATGAGGCTTTGGAAGAAGGCGCCGTATTCTTAAGCACCTTAAATCAATTAAGAAAACATCCAACAAAGCTTACTCATTCCACATTTAAAGAGTGTTACAAAAACATCCAGGATACCGCTAAAGAAATGGAAGCTCTTTGCTCCCTCGACTCACAAGTTAAAGAGGGTTTGGCATGGAGCATAATAGCAGAAATTATCGAAGAGCGACTTCTTGTTGATGAATTCATGAACGAAGAAGAAATTCTAGCCTATATGAAAACGGTTAGTCATCTAAAAAACCAAGAACTCGCAAATCTCTCAGTTATTAAAATGACTCAAGAAAACTCCTCTAAAAAAGAAGAGGGAGAAACCCCAGTCTCAACGCTTTCTGACACTGCTGAAGCTACGACTAGTGAATATGAAAGCCTTGAAAAACAGCTCCCCTCAGAAGAAGTCTCTCTTAGAACAGAGATCCTCCCTCCCTGCTAGCACATAGGGCTTCTTTCTTTTTCAATAATTAGCTCAGCCATCATTTCCTGGTTGAGCTAACCTTCAGTAACTTTACCAACTCAAACTACCAGCTGTTTGATATTCTGTTACTCGAGTTTCAAAGAAGTTTTTCTCTTTGTTTAGATCCATGGTCTCACTCATCCAAGGGAATGGGTTCTTGGCGTGGTAAATGGGCTTAAGACCTATCCTCTCTAATCTTCTATCAGCAATATGTCGAACATAATCTATGAACATGGAAGATTTGAGCCCTAAGATACCTCTCGGCAAACAATCTTCGGCATAAGCAATCTCTAACTCAACAGCTTTTTCTATTAGAGATATTATTTCTTGCTGCAACTCTGGAGTCCATACTTCAGGATTTTCTTCTTTAATCCCGTTAATTAAATCTATTCCAAAATTCAAATGAATAGTTTCATCTCTAAGGATATATTGATACTGTTCTCCTATTCCAGTCATTTTATTTTGCCTATGGAACGATAGCACCATAACAAAACCGCTGTAGAAGAAAATTCCTTCCATAATGACGTAATAACCAACCAAATTTTTAATAAACTCTTTGATTCCTTCCACAGAATCTGTAGAAAAGTTGGGATCTAAAATATGCGTTGTCAAAGTCATTTGGAAATCATCTTTAGCTTTGATAGAAGCCCTTTCATTGTACGCATTAAAAACTTCTCTCTCGTCAAGGCCTAAAGATTCACAAATATACAAGAAAGTATGGGTGTGCACAGCTTCTTCAAAAGCTTGTCGCAAAAGATATTGTCTGGCCTCCGGATTAGTTACGTGTTTAAATATGGCTAAAACAATGTTGTTCCCTACTAAACTCTCTGCTGTGCTGAAGAAACCTAAATTTAGAAGTATCACTCTACGCTCATCTTCAGACAACTTATCGGACTTCCAAATTTCAATATCCTTAGCCATAGAAACTTCTGTCGGCAACCAATTATTAGCACATCCGTTAAGATAGTGCTCCCAGGCCCATTTATATTTGATTGGAACCAGCTGATTAACATCCACTTGATTACAGTTAATCAAAAACTTTTGATTAACATCTACGCGTTTACTTTTACCTTCTAAAAGGTCTCCTTCCATAGCAACCTCCTTTTAAGCGACACCTTACTGGCAAGCTTCACAGCTTTCTTCCATACTACAAGCTTTTGGAACTGAGTTTCTCTCCACAAGAATGCTTGTCGAAGCAGATTTATTTTTCATCCATCGAGGTTGGATACCTCTTTTATTGACATCTGTGAAAGATTTTTCAACAGACGTAGCTCCCATAGATCGCAAATAATACGTAGTCTTCAATCCTTTCTTCCAAGCATTAATGTACATATTGGAAAGCTTTTTACCATCGGGCTCTCCGAGATATAGGTTTAGAGATATTCCCATATCTATCCACTTGGTTCTTCTCGAAGTACATTCAATCAACCAATCTGGATCTATTTCAAAAGCTGTGAGAAAAATCTTTTTGAGATCATCCGGAACCCTTTCAATCTCAGACAAAGAACCATCGAAGTATTTGAGATCATCCAGCATGTCCTCATCCCATAGACCTCTTTCTTTCAACTTCTTAATCAAATATACGTTTGGAATTGTAAACTCACCTGAAATGTTGGACTTTACGAACAAATGCTTGTACGTGGGCTCTATAGATTGAGTAACTCCAACTAGGTTTGATATAGTAGCAGTCGGCGCTATAGCCATCACTTGACAATTACGCATACCGTAAGCTTTTACAGCTTCCCTAACGGGAGTCCAATCTTTTTTACCAGATTTATCCTGTACTAAATTACCTTTATCTCGAGCCTTTTCTAGAAGTTCTATAGTATCTATCGGCAACAGTCCTCGATCCCACTTAGACCCTTTGTAGGACTCGTACACACCTCTTTCTTTAGCCAAGTGTGCGGAAGCTAGGATGGCATAATAAGAAATCAGTTCCATGCTTTCATCAGCGAAAGCCACAGCTTCTTCTTGTGCATAACCTATATCTTGTATGTATAAAGCATCTTGAAAGCCCATTACCCCAAGACCTATAGCTCTATGAGTAAAGTTAGCTTTCCTAGCTTCTGGAATAGGATAAAAATTCAGATCTATCACATTATCTAACATACGGATAGCAATAGAAACCGTTTCAGCCAATTTACCTTCATCAAACTTACCATTGGTAAAATGTTCAGCTAAATTAACGGACCCTAAGTTACAAACAGCAGTCTCTTCTTCCGAAGAATTTAAAAGAATTTCCGTGCATAAATTTGAACAGCGAACCACACCACAATGATCCTGAGCAGAGCGAATATTAGAAGGATCCTTGAAGGTCATCCAAGGATGCCCTGTTTCGTACAACATACTCAGCATCTTTCGCCAAAGGGACGCGGCCTCTACCGTTTTATGTATTCTAATCTCCCCTCTTTCAGCTTTTCTCTCGTATTCTTCGTACAATTGCTCAAAATCTTGTCCATAAGTCTCGTGCAAACCAGGAACCTCATCTGGGCTAAATAATGTCCACTTCTGATTAGCTAACAATCTCTTAAAGAAAAGATCAGGAACCCAGCTAGCCGTATTTATGTCATGCGCTCGACGCCTGTCATCTCCGGTATTTTTTCGTAAATCTAGAAAATCTTCATAATCATAGTGCCAGATTTCCATGTATACACAGGCGGCTCCTTTTCTTTTCCCTCCCTGGTTTACAGCAATAGCTGTATCATTAACCACTTTTATGAAAGGAATGACACCCTGACTTTTACCGTTGGTTCCGGCAATGTGTGCTCCGGTAGCTCTCACTAGAGTCCAGTCATTTCCTAACCCCCCTGCCCACTTTGATAACAGAGCGTTATCAGATATCGATTTGAAAATATGGTTTAGATCATCCTTCACCATAGATAAATAACAAGAACTCAGCTGAGAATGTATCGTACCAGAGTTGAACAGCGTTGGAGTTGCTGGAACATAACGAAAGTCTGAAATTAGGCGATAGAAAGCTATAGCTTGATCTTCTTTTTGTTCGCCCTCATTGAGAGCTAACCCCATGGCCACGCGCATCCAGAAAATCTGTGCTGTTTCCAACCGTCTACCATCAAGCTGGTTATAGTACCGATCATATAAATTCTGGGCACCCATGTAAGCGAATCTACGATCTCTGCTTAAATCTAAAGCGTTGGCTAATTTATCAAGATCGAAGTCAGCTAAAGCAGGGTTCAATCGATACTTTTCTCCTTGTTTGATATACTCTTTGAAGTATTCTCTTTGAATGTGTTCCAGATCAGGGTGGGTAATGTCGACTCCAAGAGCTTCTCGATAAACTATATCCATTAGTAAATCAGAAGCAACAAAGGCATAATCTGGCTCTTTTTCAATGCAGGCTCGAGCAGCCATAATGCAGGCCAAATCTACTTCTGATTCTTTTATCCCAGAGTACAAGTTAGAAAAGGTCATATCTACAAGCATCTCAGGACTTACAGTAGAAGGGAACCGTTGGCTTACCCAAGAAAATTTACGAAATAGATCCTCCTTCCTAAGGACATAAGAGGTTCCATTTCCTCGCACTACCTCATAAACTTCTTCTTCAATAAGAGCCGACGACTCCTCTCCACTCTTGGAACGGACTCTTGCTCTAGCTTCTCTATAAAGAATGTAACTTTTTGCCACTTCATAATGGCCTGACGACATTAACGTTTTCTCTACAACATCCTGAATAGACTCTATATGAAGCCCTGCTTCAGTATCATTATGCATGAGAAAAAGTTCTTCTACTATAGTCTCTGTCAGGTTATTGATAATGGGAACAACTTCCGAAGAGTTTTCTTTATTTCCCAGTGTTGCCCGAAAAGCCTTTTCTATCGCTGAAGAAATCTTCATGGGATTGAAACGAACTTTCGTCCCATCTCTACGAATAACAACGACCTTTCCCCATCGATTTTCTCTACAAGATTTCCGGTTATCTCGGTAAACGATATAATCCCTGGCAACATCTTGCATTCCGCTTCTATATAATTGACTTTCAACTATATCTTGAACTCTTTCTACAGTAACGACCTGCCCTTCATTTATTTTTTCGACAACCTCCTTAACAACTTTGGCCGTAATATCTGATATCGTTGTCTCTAAATTTTCTGGCAAAGGCTCTTCATTTCCAAGTTGTTTAGTATCTCGAAAAGCAGCCTCCAGAGCTCGGCTTATACGATCTCTGCTCAATGGAACAAACATTCCGTTACGTTTAACAATCGAACATTTGTCTTCTTGAATTTCTGCTTCTACCATAACTCCCTTGCTCCGTAATTCTTTTCAGAAAAACCAAACCGCAAGCATCTTCTACTGCTGATTTAGAAAGCTCTGAAAACACTTTATTAGAGTGCTAAAAATTCACTCCATCCACCCAAAAAACTTGAAAAAAAAAAACACAATCGAAAAGCGGAAATACCCTCAAAAACCCAACATATAGTGCGCATCGCCCGCTATGTATACCATATATAGGAATAGAGCCGTTTTATCTGCAATTGAAAAATACAGTCTCTCTCGCGAAAAAACTCTGCTAACCAAAGGCCTTTTTTCACGCCTCAAAAGAGGTAAGACCGAAACGAGAGAGGGTAAAAAAACATCCTTTTTTCTGCATCTATTTTCCCTCTCCATTTGATCTAAAAAACGAAGAACAAAAAAGAATTCCAAAAGCTTGTTGATTTTACAAAATTGTGGCATGCTCAGGGTCAATCATGTAGTGATCATTTATGTCTGATACGGAATTTTCTCAGCGTCAGCGTCGACGAGTCGTCGCTCCAAATACTATTACGGCCTTTGGCTTATGCTGCGGGCTTTTTATCATTTTCAAAAGCATGCTTTCTACATCAGGACAACAGGAGTTATTCCATCGTCTACAGGGATTGGCTGTTCTTTTGATTTGTTCTATTGTTGCAGATTTTTCTGATGGGGCTGTCGCCAGAATTATGAAAGCAGAAAGCGCTTTCGGTGAACAGTTTGACTCTCTTTCCGATGCTGTAACTTTCGGTATAGCTCCTTCTCTAATTACCATCAAAAGTGTCGAAGGGATAGGCCTTGGAAGCTTTTATTCTTCGATTCTTTTAATTTGTTCCATGATTTACTCCTTGTGCGGAGTCCTGCGTCTCGTTCGCTATACAATCATGAAACATCCGAACAACACAGAAGAAAAGCTTCCAAAAGGTTTTTTCAAGGGGTTACCCATTCCGGCTGCTGCCGCATCCATCGTATCCCTGGCCCTATTTCTTTCTTCGGAAAGTGCTTCGGCTCTCTCCCTTAATCTACGCTTGTTAATTCTCTGGTGTGGTCAATTACTTCTTGGTGGTTTAATGGTTTCTCGCTGCTACTTTCCTTCCCTAGGGGCCCTGCGGTTTAAGATCTCATCGTTCCTGCTTATTGTCCTTTTAGGAATCGTTGCTTGTCTGCTTTTCCTAGGAATAATAGATCATTTTGTAGAAGTATTTTTCCTTATCGCTTGGACCTACATTTTTGTTATCTTTCCTTTATCTGCTCTTTTCAGAAAAGCTATTTCGAAAAGCAGAAAAAATTAACCGAACTGTAAGCTTCATCTCAGATAAAATATAGATACCGGTCCTTATGTTGGCTTCCGCACCCTTTTCTTACTTTCTTCTAGGATTCATTATCGGATCTTTGCTTGTAAAAGTTTTGGACTTACTCTCTAGGAGATCTCTAGAACGTCTTTTCGAAAAAGAAAAAACTGCCCACGAAGTCTTAAAAAAAACGCTGGAAGATCTTTCTCAAAAACATGCTTTAGAAAAAGAACTTCAAAACAAGGAATTCGAAAAAATCTTGAAACAGTATGAACTAGAAAAAGCTTTCCTATCTCAATCTTTGGAATCTCAAGAAGATAGAAAGCAACTTATAGAAGCTTTTAGCAACAAACTCTCCTGCTCTACACAATCCCTAATTAAAGAAATTCAGAAAGAAACCAAAGAGTATTTTTCAGAAAAATCTAAACACTTTGAAGATATCGTTTCTCCAGTGAACTCCATTCTCAAAGAATTTAAAAAGAATATCGATGAGTATGAGAAAAAGCAAGCTGAAGAACGAGGTTCTCTAAAAGAACAAATCTCTCAATTGATGGAAGCTGAAAAACAACTTGAAGTTCAAACCTCTGCTCTAAAAAACATCCTTGCTCACCCAGCAAAAAGAGGTCGTTGGGGTGAAGTGCAACTAGAGAGAATCCTGGAACTTTCAGGAATGTTAAAATACTGTGATTATGAAATGCAGGTGTCTTCTGTTTCTGGTCAATCGAGAGCAGACGCCATTATCCGTCTACCCAAAAATCGCTGTCTTATCATAGACTCTAAAGCTCCTCTTTCAGAAAGTTACCTAGAACAAGGGGAGTATGATAAAGATGACATGATTTCCAGAATCAAGGAACATGTGAAATCTTTAAAAACGAAGGCTTACTGGGAAAAATTTTCCGAGACACCGGAATTTATTATCCTTTTCTTACCCGGGGAAAGTTTATTTAATGACACTGTCAGACATGCTCCAGAACTTATGGATATCGGGGCTTCTTCTAATGTCCTTATTGCTGGGCCTTCCACTTTATTAGCGTTATTGAAAACTGTAGCTCACACTTGGAAACAAGAAAACTTACACCAACAGATCCAAGAAATTGGAACTCTAGGAAAAGAGCTCTATGAACGTTTAGGGGTGGTTTTTAGACATTTCAACAAGTTAGGAAACCATCTAAGGGCAGCATCTCAAAGCTACAACGACCTCTCCTCCAGTCTGCAAACAAGAATGCTTCCTACTATTAAAAAGTTTGAAAAATTAGATATAACTTCTCAAAACAAACATATTTCTGAAATTACTAGCATAGACATCACTACAAAAGAAGCTCTTCCTATCAACCTTGGAAACGAGCAAGAGCTCTTGTTCTCAGAAAAAATATCTCCTTCTTCAACGAAAGATATTTTAGATGAGTGATTTACAGCCCTTCAAAGTTAAGGATAAACTAAACGCCTCTACTTTCTGTACCCTTTTTCCACTATTTCTGAAATCCCAGATAATGATTTTTTCTTCACAGCAGGTACATCAATGGTAAGGGGAACTCTAGGCAAATTCTTTCTGAGCCCATTTTCCATTAACATTCGGTAACACTCTATAAGATGATCCACTCCTTGTAGGGCTCGATGAGGCATCTTTTCCTCAGCCAAACCGAAGTAAGTTGCTATATTGTTTTTTGACAATAATCCTGAAAAATTTTTAGCAACATGACCTCTTTCCATAACTTCCAAAGCCCAAAACATCGATGCCAAATCAAACCAATGATAGGGCAGCCCTAGTTGTTGCTGCCTGTCTACAGAAATAAGCTGAGAGAAAAACGATCTATCCATGCCAGGATTTTGGCATACAAACACAGCAGAAAATTTGGTTACTCCTACTTGAGAAAAGATCGCCAATACTTCTTCGGCAACGACTTCTTCCGTTTTACCAAAATAATTAACAAAAGCTTCGTCTAGCCCCGTAATACGGCAACTTTCCTCGCTTCTTTGCGCCCAAACTTCCCTATCTTCATGTTTGACCAATGATGAATACGAAGCCACTACTTCGTACGTATCACTGCAAACAATCCGAAAAGCCAGTTCCAATATCCTATGAACTTCTGGACGTAGTCCACAAGTTTCCGTATCCAAAAAAATCAAAAACATGAGCAAGAAAAGAGACGTTTATCAATTTACAACGTACCCTTTATCTTTTTTTTTACAAATAATTTTTCTCCTTTCCAAAATCTTAGGCAATAGGAGAGCTTACGGAAAGACCTTCCAAAACGTCTGCGTTTTCGTTCAACATTTCTCTTCCAGAGAAAGTTACGAACACGGCTCTCTCCTTCTGTGAAGACAGCCAACGAGAGAAAGCTGACACTACTTGTTCTTTAGAAACACCCAACAAATTTTTTCGGAACTTTTGCCGAACTTCGGGATCCCTTCCTGAACGCAAGCGGAAGTAAGCAGCTGAAGCTCGTCCACCGGGAGGGATGACAGAATCTATATCTTGGACAACTCCGAGTATACCTTCATTCACATCTTTGTCTTTAAAATCACCTTTAGCAACAGCTTCTAGCGCTTCATAAAAGGCTTTTTTTGTGATAGAAATTTCTGGATCTCTATAGCTGTAACAATAAAAAACTCCCCGCAACAAATTTACGGAAGCTCCGGAACCATAGGCTCCCCCCTGCTCCCTAATCTTTGTATGCAAAATTACGTTGTCCAAAATTTCCGCCGCAACTAATAGCGCGGCAGAATCAGGATCCTCATAATGGAACTCTCCTAAAGGAAACGCTAAGACATTAAAAGCTGCGCGGACAGGAATCTCATAAGCTTTCGACTGAGCTTCCAAGGCCATCTTTGGAGCTTCCCATCTCTGTAGCGGTTTTGATAAACTTTTTAGCGACAAACCAAAGAAATTCTCCTTTTGAAGAATCTCAAACAAAGATTTATTACAGCTTATCAAAAGTACCCTGTCTCCTTGAAAACATTTTGCATACAAAGCCTTAAGATTTGTGACAACTTCTTCTGGGTTCTCTTTAAACAAATTTACTAATCCACAAATCTTACGCACATAAGGAAGACCTGAAGTTAGGTACGAAATTCCAGAAGGCACGGACAAAGCAGAACAAGCCTCGCCCACGGCGTACCCCATAGGATTATTTCGAATACTGTTTGTTAAAGCTTCCTCATGCTGCATCAACAACTCACCTATTCTTTCCGTATCAGAAAAATCCACAGACATCTCTAGATCAGAAAAGACAGAAAATAACTGAGAAGCTTTTGTGGCCAAAGCTTTCCCTCTGAAACTGATAGAAGGCTTCAGGAAAGCAGGATTTTTTGCTTGAGGAGACCAGTCATAAGAAACATCCACTCCACCAGTGTTTTCCAAAAGGAATTCCAAATGTTCTTTATAACTCCTTCCTCCGCATCCCAGCTGTGGCATGAGGAAAGATAATAGACGCAACCAAGGCAACTCTTCTGCACTAAGAGGTGGTAAATCAGTAACAACATCAACAAAAACCATATCGTTGGTGAAACACTCGTGATGATACACCTTACCTATATCGGACTCTACTAATGTCAGAGCATACTCTTTTCCATTTTGAGGGATCTTATCTAGAGTTATTCCTGGTAAAATAGCATCGACATCTTCCTCTGCGGACCGATATTCTTCTAATTGCAAGGAAGTTCTTTTTATTTGCTCTCGATCTTCTTCCGTTAATTTAGAATCTATTTCTTCTAATCTTCTTCTTTCTTCATCATTTTCCTTAGCATTCAGCTCAGGATCTGGAACCATTATGATCCTAGAGAAATGCATATTGTTTAAAAAGTGCTTTCGAATCAATCCCGGTAGATAGGTAGGATCCTTTACCTTTTCTCTGAGAGTCGAGAACAAGCTATGAATCTTTAGAGCATCAGCAGGATCCCCTCCATGCTGTTTGAGAAGTCCTGCTCGGAAAAATAATGATAACCCGTAAGGTAAGGAATACCCGGTTATCTCTTTGCGAGAAAGTTCCAGCTGATGTATGGCACCCTCAACTAAATTTTCCGCCAATCCGGTGTTAGCAATTTCCTCTAACGTAGAGAAAATTAAACCTTCAAGCTCCCTAGCTCCCTCTGGAGAACAACCTTTACACACCAAGGTGACAGGAATCTCTCGAATTTCATTATCGACGATTAAATCTGCCTGCTTACAGAACCCAGATTTCAGCAGGCAACTCTTGAGCGGCGCAGCATCAGTACCCATCAAGACCAAATCTAACACATTGATAGCTAAAAGCTCTTGCTGTTCTAAAATAGAACAAGTCAACCATGACAATCCAAATAAGACTTTATCTTTTTGTCCTGGATCAGCGGGATAAGAAAGTATTTGTCTTACAGGCTCTTTGAAACGCTTTTGCAGAGGCATAGAGACAGTAGTCTTATCCACTTTCTTTACATCTCTCAGAAGCTTTTCCTCCAAGAAATCTAAATGAGCAGAAGGCTTAATATTTCCATAAAAATAAAACAAGCACCGACCCAAAGTGTAGTTGGACTCATGGAATCCCCTTATAAAATCCAGAGTCAGCGAGGGAATCTCTCTGGGATCCCCTCCAGAGTTCACTCCATAGGTAACCGAAGGAAACAAAGATGCATTAAGGGCTTCTGACAACCTAGCCTCTCCGGACATCAACGCGCCTTTCATCTCGTTAAAGACAACACCATTGAAAATTAATTTCCCATCTTCTAGCTCCAACCTCCACCCTTCTTGCAAGAAAGCATTTTCTGACAATAGAGGATGGAAGGCGGCATCGATATACATGCTGAGGAGATTGTAAAAATCTTCTGGTATTTGAGAAGCTGCGGGATAGCAAGTGAAGTCTGAACCAGTGAAAGCATTCATAAAAGTGTTCAAACTCCTACGAGTCATGGAAAAAAATGGATCTCGAACAGGATAATTAGTAGACCCGCAGAGAGCCATATGCTCGAGGACATGTGCTACTCCATTAGAAGACTCGGGACAAGTGCGGAAACTAATATTGAATACATTTTCATCGTCATCATGAATGATCATCATGATAGAAGCTCCTGTAGGCTTGTGTTCAGCCTCTAACAAAACGCTTTCGATTTCTGGGATTTCTCTATACGATCGTATGACAAAATTACGATAAGAGTCTCCAGCCTTCATTCCCCTCTCCTGGATATTTACTACTCGATCTAATTTACCCCATGATTTAGAATCCGGGAAGGTATTCTCAACACGAGGTGAAAAAAGCCGAAATTCCTTTCAATGCTGTTTCCGATAAGAACTAAATTAAGTTACCTTGAACATTAATTTCAATCTTTCCTGGGAGACTTCATGAAACACCTTTCTGATGAATTTAGAAAAAATGAAGAAACTTTTTTAAAAAATTTTTCCCAATTCATAGCTTTTAAGACGGTTTCTGCTGACAAAGATGTCTATGGCCAGGATTTATTATCCTGCGCGCACTTTCTTGAAAATTTTCTCTCGGAATGTTTCTCTGTTGAAACTTGGTCTACTGGAGATGCCCCTCCAATTCTATTCGCCTACAATTTATCCGAAGATCCAGAAGCCAGGACATTATTAATCTACTGCCATTATGATGTTCAACCAGCACTTCTTTCTGATGGATGGTCTTCGGATCCCTTTATTCTTACCAGAAGGGGTAATACCTTCTATGGAAGAGGTGTTTCAGATAACAAAGGACAATGTTTTTACACATTGTGTGCTCTTCGAGATCATTTCCGCAAACATAAATCTTTCCCCTGCAGCATTAAAATCATCTTAGAAGGAGAAGAAGAGATCGGAAGCAATGCTTTAAAGGAACTTGCTAGCACTTATGAGGACCGACTGCAAGCTGATGATCTCATATTTATTGACGGAGGTTTTTCCTCTCCTCTTCAACCAAGCGTGAGCATAGGAGCTAGGGGCCTTGCTAACGGATACATTGTCGTTAAGGAAGCATCCAAAGACCTACATTCTGGAGTCTTCGGTGGTGCCGCTTACAACCCTAATAGAGCTCTCTCCGAACTTTTAGCTTCTCTCCACCGACCAGACAACTCTATTTCTGTAGAAAATTTTTATGCTGAAGTTACTCAACAAAACTTCAGAGATGAAATCTTTTACGAAGATATTACCGAAGAATGCAAGATAAACTTACACTTTTGTCCTCATGGCATGGAAGCTGGATTTTCTGTCGGAGAGGCCATATCTATAAGACCCACTTTGGAAATTACCGGTATACAAGGAGGTTACACTGGAGAAGGGTTCAAGACGGTGATACCATCCAAGTCGACAGCTTATCTTTCTTGCAGACTTGTTCCTTTTCAAAATCCAGAAGTTATTTGGGATAGAATAATAGATCACCTCCAACAGCGTTTACCTGAAGGCTTGCATCTTGAACACCTCTTGCTTTCAGGATCTCCTGCTTGGCAAGCCAGCAGCCGCTCTCATATAGCAATAAAACTTAGAAGTATCTATTCCATTCTTTACAACAAACCTTGCCAGAACATAATTATGGGAGCGTCCATTCCAATAGTACCCATTCTAGCAAGGCTATCCAATGCCTCACCGTTAATTTGCGGGGTATCTTATATCTCCGACAACATACATGGCCCTAATGAACAATTCTCTATGGAACAGTTAGAGAAAGGCTATGTATCTGTAAGAGCCCTTATAGAGTCTATGAAGGAGTGACTGTATACGAAAAGATTCAGCGTAAAGCTGAATCTTTTATTCATTTACTCTTCAGGCTTTAAGGCAACAAACCTAATGACATCTCCCTGAGAAACCATTAGCAGAATATTTTCTGAATGACTTTCCTTGAGAACCTTATTAAGTTCTTCTATGGAAGTTATCTTCTGCCTGTTAACAGCCAGTATTACTTGTCCGGCGGCTATTCCTGATGAGGCAGCAGCAGAACCAGGCTCCACTCCAACGATAAGAACGCCCTTAGCGTCCCCCAACCCCAATTTCTTTGCAGATTCTGGAGTAATGTTTTGAACAGTGATACCAACTTTCTGTAGTACTGTCGTACCATCTTCTCTAGGAGCCAGAGCAACAACAACAGCTATTTCCTTACATTTGCCTTCTCGAACGATAGTAAGTACGACACGCGCTCCCGGAGTCATCAAAGAAATTGAGTTTCTAAAAGCACTAAGAGATTCTATTTCTTTACCATTACAAGCAACGATTATGTCCTCTTGTTTCAAGCCTGCTTTGTCAGCGGGAGAGCCCTTAACAACGTCGGTAATCATAGCCCCTTTGACTTTATCTAGCTTGTAGCAAGAAGCTAACTCTGAATCTATAGGCTGCAAAGTAACACCTAGAAAACCTCTAGTTACTTGCCCCTCTTTGATCAACTGATCAATAATCCGACTTGCCATCAAACTCGGAATAGCAAATCCTATGCCCATATATCCACCACTGCCACTGACGATTGCAGTGTTAACCCCTATAACTTTCCCATCTATACCTAGCAAAGGGCCTCCAGAATTACCTGGATTTATTGCCGCATCAGTTTGAATAAAGTCTTCGAAATCTACTATGTGTAGTTGATTTCTTCCTTTAGCGCTAATAACACCGACGGTTACGGTTGCTTGTAATCCAAAAGGATTTCCTATAGCTATGGACCAGTCTCCCACCTCCAGTTTATCTGAGTTTCCAAACTGCAGATAAGGAAGATTATCTCCTTTAATGCGAATGACAGCAAGATCCGTCTTAGGATCTATTCCTACCATCGTAGCAGGATATTTTTGACCGTCATGTAAGGTAACATTAATCTTTCCTGCATCTTCAACTACATGATGATTGGTAACAATAAAACCATCTCTGGATACAATAAAACCTGTCCCTCTTACAGCTTCTTTAGGCACGGAGCGTTCTCTAGGAGAAGGGAAACCAAAAAATCTATTAAAAAATTCATCATTGAAATAATCAAAAGGGTTCTCATGAGGAATTCTATTTCCTCTTTGCATATTTCGAGACTCCCGAGCATTTTTAGGGAAACACTCAATGTAAACTACTGCTGGAGTAGCTTGCTTAGCTACCCTAGAAAAACCACTAGAAATCTCTTTCAACAAAGCATCTTGAGAACTTTCAGAACCTTTAACATCTCTTTTCAATGCTGCGACCGACATGGAAGGGAGGCAAGACACCGCAGCAAAAAAGCTTCCTAAAAGCATTCGTGACACAAAAATCCTAAACATACTCACAACCTTAAAGAAACATGAACACACGACAACTCTCTCAGAAAAAGCAGAAAACGGGTTGAACAAACCCAACCTATTTTTTGTTAAACCAAGAAGAAATGATCATCCTATACAACAAGAGACATTTCCTCAAGGTATACGACAATTAAAGGAACTTTTATCGAGGAATCTTACAAAAAGGGTTAAGAGAAAACTCTTTCTAAAAAGAATACAATAAATCCGACTAAAAACTAGTAGTAAAGCTCTTTCTTTTTAGAAAAAATGGAAAATCGAAAATCATCAAATAAATTAATTAAAAAAACTGCGCCTAAAACTCCCTTCCCAATGAAGAACAAGAAGAAAATTAAAACAAAATAAGACAGAAAGGAAATACAAAAAGCCAACTTTAACCCCAAATCTTGCAAGCAAGCGTAACACAGCGTATCTACTAAATACCCCATATCCATAGGTTTCGCTGGAAATAAATTTATTATCAAAATAAGAAGGTTAACTTCTGCTATCAAACGGAACAATTCGAAAAGTATTTTTGAAAAAGAATCCGTAATACAAGAAAAAAGGAACGCTACTAAAAAGACTACTAAAGATACTGCCCAACCACAAAAGCATGCTCCCAATCTTTCCAAAACAGAAAAAAGTTGCCCACCTTTTTTCCATCGAGCACCTAAACCAGAAAAAAAGACTGATACAGACTTGTTCCTAGCGACAAATACCAAGGAACGTCCTAATTCATGCAGAAATAGGGAGCCTAAGAATACTATGCAATAACATAACGACAATAGTAGACCGTAATACTTGATTCCAAAAAGGCCCACACAAAGAGGAAAAATAAACACTGTCCATGACCACTGGAAAGAAAATTTCTTAAGCAAGCTTTTGACATCTACCATATTACAATAATCCCTGAACAGTTTGCCCTATAAGCGAAGGGATCGTCGCTACAGCAACCCCAGCATCTCTCAAAGCAATAATCTTATCTTCAGCCCTACCTGAACCTACAGAAACTATAGCTCCTGCGTGCCCCATCCTTTTCCCTGGAGGAGCAGTAACACCGGCAACAAAAGCTGCTACAGGCTTCTTTCCATTTTCTTTTATCCACTCAGCAGCTTCTTCTTCAGCAGAACCACCGATCTCTCCTATGAGAAGGATCGCATCCGTATCAGGATCTTCGTTAAACTCCCTTAAGGCGTCAACAAAAGATGTTCCATGAAGGGGGTCTCCTCCTATACCCACACAAGCACTCTGTCCTATCCCTAACTTAGTCAGCTGCCATACGGCCTCATATGTCAATGTTCCCGATCTTGAAACTACTCCAACTTTACCAGGCAAATGAATATACCCGGGCATAATACCTATTTTGCAAGCTCCTGGTTTAATAACTCCTGGACAATTGGGCCCTATTAATTTGGAAGTTTTGCTGTTCTTCATCACATGAACAACTTCCATCATATCTTTAACTGGAATGCCTTCTGTTATACAAACTATGAGGGGAATTCCAGCATCTTCTGCCTCCAATATAGATTCCGCCGCATAAGGAGGCGGGACAAAAATCATCGTCGCTTCACATCCGGTCTCTTCTCGGGCCTCCTTGACAGAATCAAATATTGGCAACCCGAGATGAAAATCCCCACCCTTACCAGGAGTTACTCCTCCTACAAAGTTGGAGCCATATTCCATACATTGTTCAGTGTGAAATGATCCCGATTTTCCTGTTATCCCTTGAGTAATAATTTTTAAATCCGAAGACAATAAAAATACCATGCGCTCACTCAATTACTTTCTGGGATAATTTGACCGCAAGCTGAGCTCCTTCATCCATCGAGTCAACACTATAAAATTCCAACCCTGCTTGCTTGAGAAGTTCTTTCCCTTTCTCCACATTTGTCCCCTCCATGCGCAATACTAGAGGAATTCTAGACGTCTCCCCCTGGCCCAGGGCAGAGACTAATCCAGAAGCAATTATGGAACAGTCCATAATCCCTCCAAAAATATTCACAAACAACACCTGTACATTTGTGTCAGAAAGGGTTAATGAAATAGCTTCTTTAACCTGATTTTCAGAAGCTCCTCCACCAACATCTAAAAAGTTAGCGGCGTTACCCCCATAGAACTGCAGGATATCCAGCGTACTCATGGCCAATCCTGCCCCGTTAACCAGACACCCTATATTTCCGTCCATAGCTATATAGGATAATCCTATCTGTTTAGCCATGACGTCTCTGATGTTCTCCTGAGAGGGATCATAACAAGAAGATAGTATGGGATGCCTATATAAAGCATTATCATCTATGGAGATCTTAGCATCCAAAACAAAGAACTCTCCAGACTTTGTGATTACTAGAGGATTAATCTCAACAAGAGAAGCATCATTCTCCATAAACGCCCGTACTAACTGCTTCATCAAGAGAATACCCTGCTCCGCAATCTTTCCTGTCCAGCCTAAGAACTTTACGCACTTTCGCAATCTGTAATCATAAATCTTCCCGTAGTAAGTGACTGGCTCAGACAGCATTTTTTGAGGAGAAGAAATTAAAACTTCTTCAATATCCATACCTCCTGATGGAGAAATGATTAATGATGGACATTGTCTTCTCCTATCCATAGTTACAGCAACGTAATATTCTGAATCAATGTCCACTAAGGGTGAAACCAAGACTTTTTCTACTAAAAGCTCTTTTCCCCCTGTTTGGTTATTAGAAAATTTCATTCCCAATAACTCGTTAATTACAGAATCCGCAGAATCTTTTCCTTTAAAAACCTTTACTCCACCGTTTTTACCTCGCCCTCCTGCATGTACTTGAATTTTTGCTATACCTTCATCTACACGCAACTTGCTCAACGCTGAGGTAATTTCCTCTCCAGAAGAAATTACTTCATAGGGGGGTATAGGCATTTCATAGCGCGATAATAAATCTTTGGCTTGATACTCATGCAGATTCATAAAAATCTTCCTATTTGCCCCCTTATCTTGTATAATCCCTTTTCGTTCAACTCAACTTTACCTTTCGGATGTTCAAATTTCTTTCCAGCAAGCTTAAGTCATTGTTCAAAGGAACTGTTGATGAAGAATTTCTGGAGAATGCGGAGAGGTTATTCTATGAGTCCGATTTTGGAGCTGAGCTTACAGAGAAACTTTTAAAGACCGTTCAGCGATCAGGAGAAACTTCTAAATTACCTAAGCATCTCAAAGACGTTCTTTCCAAAGTAGTTTGGGATGTACCGCCATCTACGGCGCACGAAATTAATAACAATTTCCCCACTAAAGTCTTTCTTATCGTGGGAAGCAATGGCACAGGTAAAACAACCTCTGTAGCTAAACTGGCCTCTTATTTTCAGCGACAAGGAAAAAAAGTTCTTGTCGTGGCTACAGATACTTTCCGCGCAGCAGGAATAGATCAGCTCAAGCTTTGGGCAGATAGGATGCATTGCGGATTCGTTTCAGGTCAACCTGGGGGAGATCCTGCTTCTGTAGCTTTCGACGGCCTCCAATCGGCCAAAGCAAAAGATTACGACATTGTTATTGTAGATACTTCTGGAAGATTGCATACAAACCAACCTCTAATGCATGAATTAGATAAGATCACTCAAGTATGCAATAAGGCCATTCCTAATGCTCCCCATGAGATATTGATCACTGTAGATGCTACAGCCGGCGGAAATGCTGTAGAACAGGTCGGAGCTTTCTTACAGTCTCTCCCTCTTACGGGCTTTATTTTAACAAAAACGGACAGTAGCGCCAAAGGCGGCACTCTCTTTAGAATCTATCAGTCTTTGAGACTTCCTGCAGCTTTCTTTGGATCAGGCGAAAACATAGAATCTCTGCATCCTTTTGATTTAGACTTGTTCCTGGACTCTTTCTTCCAAGATCTTCTTTAAAAGTCTCTCGTGAAAAATTCATAAAAAGGCCCTTATCAGAGCCTCTTTATTAAAAAAGGATAAAGAACTCCTCTACTTTAATCTCTGTTGCCTGAGGAAGAAAATATTTGCAACACATACCAAAATACCATAATCACGTTGCAATACATCTTTAGCGCCATGATCATAGAAAGCTTGTATGCTAAATCGGAATCATCATGGACCCTTTCAGAAATTTTTCTAATCGCTTGAGCATCAGTAATCGTTAAGCCAACAAAAATAGCCAAGCCCAAGTAACAGATGAACAGATAAGCCATTGGCATGTAGAAGAAAAACGATAAAACAGCAAACCCTAAAGTAACAAAAAGAAAGCCCATAACTCCGAGAAATAGAAGTCTACTTAGCTGAGTTAAGTCATTTTTTGTAAGCATACCGTAAGCTGCCGCTCCACCAAAAATTACAGCAGCAGTACCGAAAGAAGCCCATATAACCCCTCCTCCGTAAGCAGCCGCATAAACAGGCATTAATGTCCCAAAAAACAATCCTTCAAGAACAGAATAGGTAATAAAAGCCCCAATCACTCCAGGAACAGTCATCCTGTGAATCCGATTATTAATTAAGAAAGACACGCCTAAAGTGGCCAAACACCATACTGCCCACAAAGGAAATAGCACCTTGTATAATCCTGAGAAATATAATCCCAGCGCCACCAGCGTCGTAATTCCTAGGCCAGCTGTCATCCACCCATATACTCTAGAAGCAAAGGTCCCAGGCATTCTGGTATCTCGTATATAATAATCTCGCTCAAATAGACCCATGGCATACTCCATTTTTGGACTTACTATCACACAAACTATTCTAAAAAAAGAATTAATTCAACAATTAAATACAACAAACAAAAAATCAAACAGAAAAACAAAGGAAAGAATTAAAAAAATAAAGTTCTATATAAAACAAACTTTATTCAACAGTTACAGATTTAGCCAAATTTCTTGGATAATCAACTTCTGTTCCTTTTTCTAACGCTAAGAAATAGGTCATCAATTGTAGCACTATTGTACATAAAATAGGCAAAGACAAAGCATGACTATCCGGAACTAAAATCAAAGCATCTACCACGGCAGCAATATCTGAGGAAGATTCTGGAGCAATAGCTATGACTGGAGCTCGTCTAGCTTTAACCTCCATAATAGAACTAACAGTCTTTTCATAGACAGAGAGATCCCCACAAAAGGCCACTATAGGAAGATCCTCGCTAGCTAAAGCGATAGGCCCATGCTTCAATTCTCCCGCAGGATGAGCCTCAGCATAAACATAAGCTATCTCTTTGCTTTTTAAGGCTGCTTCTAAAGCTATGGGATACATCAACCGTCTTCCTAGAAAGAGAAAGCTATCATGATGACTATACTCCCTCACAACACGTTGAATAGAAGCGTCCTGTAAAATACGCGAACAATTAAAAGCTAGATTTTGAAAATCTCTAAGGATAAGGTCTATGCTAGAAGCGGATTGAACACCCTTTACTTTAGCCAAAGCAACACCCAAAAGCGTTAGCAACAGCAACTGCGAAGAGAAAGCCTTTGTCGAAGCTACACCCACTTCAACGCCTGCTTCAAGGAGCACATGCTTATCTACAGCCAAAACCAAAGAAGACTCTGGAACGTTGCAAATACCTAGAATAAAAGAAACATTCTTAGCTCGAAATTCTTTAAGAGCAGCCAACGTATCAGCAGTTTCCCCAGACTGACTAATTAAAATAGCCAAAGAATTTTGGTCTACACAAGGGTCTCTGTATCGAAACTCAGAAGCTATTTCAACACGGACAGGAACCTTAGCAAAAGATTCAAAAACATACTTAGCCAAACAACCAGCATGATAAGAAGATCCACAAGCAACAATATGAACAGAGCTATATTGCCCTAAATCAACGCCAGATAAAAAATTTGGAGAAATGTCGAACAACCCAGTCTCTTGATCTAAAACTACATACTTAGCAATCAAGGCTGAAAAAATCTCCGGCTGCTCATAAATCTCCTTCAGCATGTGATACTCATACTCACCTTTGCTATAGGACTTTTCATCCACAACATCTATAGAGCGAAAGCTTTTCTCCACGCTAGACATAGAGGCATCATAAACCACCAGATCTTTCGCACTAACAATAGCTATCTCACCCGAAGATAAAAACGTCGCTGAGTCTACGTATTCTGAGAAGGACCTTGCGTCTGACGAAACAAAAACTCCTGAAGAACTGATACCAATGGCCAACGGGCTGTCTTTAGCTACACAAAGAAGCTTTCCAGGATGATCTTTATGGAGTAAAACGCAAGCAAAGCTTCCCGAAAGTCTCTTCAAGGCTTTATAAAAAGCTTCCTCTATATTTCCTTCATAATATCTGGCTACTAACTGAGCTATAACTTCTGTGTCAGTATCAGAACAAAAAGAGACTCCTTCGGAAATCAGCTGCTTCCTCAAAGATTCAAAATTCTCTATAATTCCATTATGAACAACAGCGCAGGTTCTATTCGCATCAAAATGCGGATGCGCATTTTGCTCTGTAGGCTCTCCATGAGTCGCCCACCTGGTATGCCCTATAGCGACTTCCGAGGGGATTTCCTGGGAAACTTTTTTTTCCAAAGAAGACACCCGCCCCACAGATTTGTGATCAAGGAGCTCGCCATTAGCAAAGAAAGCTATGCCTGCAGAATCATATCCTCGGTATTCCAACTTTTTCAGTCCATTCACAACTACCGAAATAGCCGAACCCAACCCCAGATATCCAAAAATTCCACACATACAACTTCCTACTTAGAAGCACAAAGACCCAAAGCGGCTTCTATAGCATCGGCGATAAGCTTTGCCAACCCATCCACTTGATGTTTCTTTGTTCCCTCAACCATAACTCGACATACATTTTCCGTACCAGAATATCTTACCAGGACCTTCCCAGCTCCCCCCAAGGTAGCTTCTACATCCTTAATAACCTCAAGGACCCCAGGCATATCCTCTATAGGAATTTTCTCTTTCGTAGGGATATTTATTAACGTCTGGGGACTCTTACACACAGGAGCCGTTAAATCAGATAGCGTAGACTCACTCTCAGTCATAATCTTCAACACTTGCAGAGCCGAAACAATCCCGTCCCCCGTAGTGTTGTAGTCCAAAAATATCAAGTGACCACTTTGCTCGCCACCCAGAGATACATTATGTTCTCTCATATGCTGCAAAACATGCCGATCACCTACAGGAGAAAGAATCAACTCTAAACCAAGTTTTTCCAGATACTGAAGAACACCAAAATTCGTCATGACAGTAGCCACAACACGATCACCACGGAGAACGCCCTTCTTTTTTAAATCGTGAGCACAAACAGCTAATATAACATCTCCATCAACAATATGCCCCTTTTCATCCACCATGATCACTCGATCTCCATCACCATCCAAAGCAATGCCTACATCTGCTTTGTGCTCTATAACAGCTTTCTGAATAACCGACGGATGTAAGGCTCCACACTGACTATTAATGTTCGTCCCCGTAGGCTCACAACCTAAACAAATCACCTCTGCATCTAATTCTTCAAAGACATACGGCGCTACCCTGTAGGCCGCTCCATGAGCACAATCCAAAACTATTTTGAGCCCTTTTAAAGTGCTACCTTTTGGAAAAGTCGCCTTAGCAAACTCGATATACCGCCCCAAAGCATCTACTACCCGCTTGCTTTTCCCTACAGCGTGATCACCTGGCAGATCTTCAAAAGCTCCACTGGTCACCATAGCTTCTATGCGCCCCTCTACAGAATCTGTGATCTTAAACCCTTCTGAAGAAAAAATTTTAATCCCATTATCTTGGTAAGGATTGTGGGAAGCCGATATCATGATACCCGCATCCGCTCTGTATGCACGTGTTATAAAGGCAACTCCTGGGGTTGGTATAGGGCCTAACACCAAAGTTTCTATGCCCATGGAAGTAAGACCTGCAACCAAAGCACTTTCAAACATGTAACCGGAAAGTCTCGTGTCTTTCCCTATCACAACTTTCTGTCTACCCGAAGCTTTACTAGATTTTAAAACAGCCGCAACGGCCTTTCCTAATAAAACTGTCGTCTCTACCGTCATGGGATGGTAGTTCGCTCGCCCTCGGACACCATCCGTTCCGAATAATTTCACTTTCTCCCCTTGATCTTGTTTTTTGCTCAATCCTAACAAATGCGCATCCATCAAAATTCCGATATAAAAAATCCTCTCATCACCCCGAAACTAAGACGATACCAAAATGTAGTAAAGCGTCTTATAAGCTTAGCAGCAGTAAACTTCAAGAACCGTCCCAGAAGGATTTATTCTAAAAAGATCCCTTTTCATGTCAAAAAAATAAAATCATCAGACTGCGACAAAAGAAGCCTCTCCCTTAACGTATGACGCTAACAGAATCAAAGACCTTCTCTCGCCCGTAGCATAAGAAAAAGATCTTTTTCTTCCGAGACATTTAACCACTAATACCGATATAATGGCCTTGGACAGGACAAAGATTAAGTTTCTATATTAGCAGGGGTTTAGAATTGTCAAAGCAACATACTGGGTTTCCCTTGATTCCCGTGATATACTCCCAAGAAGTGCACGGCATACAACTAGAAGACCTCTCTGCTCATGCCCTCTCAGTGGTAAAAACTCTCCGTAAGGCAGGGTACACAGCCTACCTTGTGGGAGGCTGTATCCGAGATCTTCTCTTAAAAGAAACACCAAAAGACTTTGATGTCTCCACCTCCGCAAAACCAGAAGAAGTTAAGGTAATTTTTAAAAACTGTATCCTCGTGGGCAAACGCTTCAGATTGGCTCATATTCGATTCTCCAACCAAATCATAGAAGTCTCCACATTTAGAGCTGGAAACCCTGACGAAGACTCCTTAATTACCAAAGATAATCTTTGGGGCACCCCTGAAGAAGATGTTCTACGTAGAGACTTCACTATTAACGGCTTGTTCTTCGATCCTTTTGAAAAAGTGATTATTGATTACACAGGCGGATTCGAAGACATTAAAAACAAGTTCTTACAAACAATAGGCGATCCTGCTGTGCGGTTTAAGCAGGATCCTGTAAGGATGTTGCGTTTACTCAAAATCCTTGCTCGACACCCGTTTTCTGTAGATAAAGAAACTTCCTCAGCTCTCACAACCCATCGCTACGAATTGATGAAAAGCTCTCAAACGAGAGTTTTTGAAGAACTTCTCAAAATGCTTGGCTCAGGATACGCAGAATCTTTTTTCAGACTACTCAAAGAATGGGGTATGCTAGCAGTGTTATTCCCCTACATAGACAAAGCCTTCAATCTAAGCTCCATTATCCAAGAACAAACATTTTCTTTGCTACGGACCGTGGACCACTTAGTAAAAAACGAAAATATTCAATTCGAAAGGCATCTCTTGTTAGCAGCCTTCCTCTTTCCTCTAGTTAATTTTAATGTTCATTACGTTTACCAAAAACATAACGGCATTAATCTAAATGAGACTTTTGAGTTTATTAGGAAATTTTTAGAAAAACTTTTTGCTAACTCTTTCACTAGTTGCTCTAAAAAGAATTTTATCCTCACAACCCTGTTGATACAACTGCAGTATCGGTTGACTCCTCTCAAAATTTCTAAGAAAAGAAACTTTTTTAACAAAAAATTACTGCAGCATTCCCGGTTCCCTGAAGCTTTACTATTACTCAAATTGAGAAGCTCTACAGACCCAAAGTGGATGTCAGCTTACCAGGCATGGTTCTCTCACTGGAATCCAGAAAAAACTGAATAAGAAAAAACTATGCTTCCAGTATCCTTACCCCAAACAATTTAGTTATAACAGCGCTGACGTTATGTTCTCTGATGATGTTGTCCGTTTCTTATATCCAGTAGGGTTAGTAGCCAACTTGTTCTTCGGTAGCGCGTTTATTCTTCAATGGGTTCTAAGCACAAAGTTCAAACAATCTTTCGTTCCTAAAACATTTTGGTACCTATCATCGATAGGATCCTTCATGATGATCTTTCATGGCGTGATTCAAAGCCAGTACCCCGTGACATTACTTCATTCAGTAAACTTTGTTATCTCCCTACGCAATATCAATCTTTATAACAAACGCCCAGCACCATTTTTAAACGTCGTCTTGCTGATGTCTTTTACAATCGTCCTGACATCTATTCCTTTTATCCTACAGTCCTTTATTTGTGAAAATAGCTGCTGGATGGCTACACCCAATATTTTTAACTTACCTATAAATCCCCCCAATCTCACATGGCGCATCGTAGGCTGTTTCGGACTTTTTATTTTTTCCAGCCGCTTTCTTGTGCAATGGCTTTATGCTGAGCGCTTTAAAACCAGCAATTTCCCTGAAGTTTTTTGGAAAATAGGATTCTTAGGCTGTCTATTGTCTCTCCTATACTTTATCAGAGTCGCCGATCCTATCAACATCCTTAGCTACGGGTGCGGCATCTTCCCTCCAATAGCTAATTTGTTCTTGATATACAAAAATCGAAAACGACTTATTTCTCAATCTGCTCAAAATCATACCTACTTCATTTCTGCAGGAGAAGCCAGCGGAGACCGTCTAGGGGCTGATTTAATAACTAAAATAAAAGCTAAACATCCGGAAATTCATTTTGTTGGAATTGGCGGTCCTTTAATGCGAGCTGCGGGAATGGAAGAAGTTCTGCCCATGGAGTCCTTCTGTATTTCCGGATTCAAAGAAGTCTTTTTAGCTATTCCAAAAATATTCCTCTTCTATAGGAAAATAGTTAGTTTCGTACTCCAAAAAAATCCAGAAAAGCTCATTTTCATCGACTTTCCTGATTTTCATTTCTTGATCATACGCAAGTTAAGAAAAAAGAAATTTACTAACAAAATAATCTTCTATGTCTGCCCAAGCATATGGGCCTGGAGAAAAAAAAGAAAAGTCTTCTTAGAAAAAAATGTCAACCTCCTGCTATCCCTACTACCTTTTGAAAAACAGCTTTTCAATGATTCCTCTCTTCGGGTGCTCTACGTAGGACATCCTCTCGTTAAAGAAATTGAACAGCATCAGCCAGAGCCCTGCTGGAAAGATAAATGTAACGTTTCTGAGGGAGATTTTGTCGCCTTTTTCCCAGGAAGTAGACATGGAGATATTCTCAAAAATCTTCCTGTGCAATTACAAGCATTCAAAGCCTCCTCGCTACAAAGCTCTCATCAGGCATTAATATCTTGTAGCTCCCCAGCATTCGCTAAAAGCATCTCGGAAATAGCAAGAAAAGAACAAATAGAGCGATTCTCTATCATTCCAAGTGAATACAGGTATGAACTAGCAAAATCATGTCAATGCGCCATAGCCAAATGCGGAACGATTGTTTTTGAAACAGCTCTAATGCAGACTCCGACAATTGTAACTTGTAGACTAGGATCTATAGATGCGTTCCTGATCAAGTACCTATTTAGAATATTTTTGTCTTCTTACTGTTTGCCTAATATCATCTTGGGCAAAATAGTTTTCCCAGAATTTCTTGGAAGCAAAGAAGACACTTCTCCAAAAGAAATCGCAACCGCAATTGAACGCACACTATCTTTGGAAGAAAAGCATCTACAACAACTTTGTTGCCGAGAGTTAAAAGAAGTCATGGAGTCAAATATTTCTTCTGAAGAAGATATCATTTCAGCGATTGTTAACTAACACTCTGAAAGAAACTAATGTACCAAAAAAAAAGATCGATGAAAAAATCATCGATCTTTTTCTTCTCCAACAAAAGCTACGCATCCATTAGAAAATCAATCGAGCTCCCCCACTGAAGTTATAAGAAGCTACATGCTTCCTTCCTTCATACTCAAAGCTCATGTATGTTCCCAAAGACTCATTCCATTCCGTATTGTTGTCCAATCGGCAACGGACGGCATGCCGAGGCCATTTACATCCTCTAGTGATCCAGGAATGTTTTGCATTAACTATTGTTGCTGATCCCTTTGGGTTCTTCCTGTATGCATCAGGACTGTAAGCTATAGCAAAACTCAAAGACTCAGACCTTGCTCCTTTTGAATAAAAATTCTCAAAAGTTATCCCTACAGGAACAGCTAAATTCTGTAGCTTACCTTTTTCAAAATCTCTAACTTGTGATCCTCCTACTTCTAAGAATGGCATTTGATCAATAAATGCATACTCTACTTCAACAAAGGGTGCCCATGCACTAATCATAGCTGAAGAGAACGATCTTGAATTCGAAAACTTCTTACGATCTACTCTAACAGAAGCCAATAAGGAATGGTCCGCCCAAGCCCCCTTAGAAACACCCAATTCGCCTGTGTATCTAGAAGTCATATCATTATTGATGTTTCCATAAAGAACAGCCCCTTTAAACATCCATGTACCAGAACCTTTCCCATAATGAGAAATGCCAGCATACACGGAGCCAATATAACCTCTTTCTGAACAACGGATGTTATGGCGGCGGCTATCCGTGTATCCGAAAGTTTGAGCAAAACTACCACCGATTAAGAAGTCTTGGATAATTTCTGTGTCCATTCCCAAGACATATCCGCCAGTTCTATGAACAAAGCCATCTATATCACCAACAGCGACACTGTTAACAAATTGCCCAAGTCCAGAACCCCAAACGTTCGTGAAGAAATCCATCTCCATTCTTTGATCTGTCACGTGGTTATGGAAAATTTGTCCCTTAATTCCACGAACATCCGTGTACTGACTCCATAATCCGTTAACAACTACAGCTCCGTCTGTTTTAGGATCCAAAGAATAGCCAGTCTTAGTCCAATTAGCTGTTACAGCTCCATTAGCTAAAGAAGCACTCCAGCTTCCTTGGTGTCCATAAAAATTCCCATCAAGACCTTCTCCTAAAGAGAATGCTACTTTAGAAAAACCTAAAGCACCATTTTCCCCATTAGTAGAAGATACTGGCTCCAACTTTCCATTCTTTTCTTCCATGAAATCTATGAATGATATTTGGGAATCTGAAGCAAATAAATCATGTTTTTCCATAGCAGTACCAGAAGAGTCAACCAGAACAACTTTAAGCTCCGAATTAGAACCATCTGCATTCAAAGCAGCAGAACCTCCTCCATTTCCACTAGGAACAATAACAAACTTTGGAGCCTTGGAGTTCTTATTGAAAGAGGATAAATCTACTCTAATTTCCGTAATCTTAAAACCCGAACCTAGAGAAACCTCTCCAGAACTACCA
The DNA here is from genome assembly GCF_902807005.1 of Chlamydiifrater phoenicopteri. Lineage (NCBI taxonomy): Bacteria > Pseudomonadati > Chlamydiota > Chlamydiia > Chlamydiales > Chlamydiaceae > Chlamydiifrater > Chlamydiifrater phoenicopteri. The sequence goes on along the minus strand of NZ_LR777658.1, from coordinate 48,362 downwards.
TCTGAAAAAGTTGAACTATTTTTTGGATCAATCGACATATTTTTATTTAAACGAGGTTTTCCATGTCCAGCATAAGTGGCACCCAGAGATTGCAAAGAAGACGGACTACCGCTACTTGATCCGCTGCTTGTAGTAGAGCCGGTCTCTGTAGATTGTTTCAACTGTCCAAAAACAGTATCAGCGGATAGCTGGATGTAGGATCCTTGAGTTTGCTCTAGTCCTTCTAACCATAACTCTCCACCACTAACAATCAATCCCCCGGCTTCTAGTTTTGCTTTTTGAGGGATTTTGGAAATCCCCCCTCCAAATTGCACAACTCCTATATATGGATTCTCTGAATTCTGACGAACCATACCATTATCCGCACCATTAATACTCAAGGAAGGAGTCTGAGTTGAAGCAACAGTACTGTTAACTACTTGAGTAGAGACCGTATCTCTGCTTGTTTCGTTATCGAAAATTATGGAATCAAAAAATTGAACTGCATGTCCCTCCCTAGCGCGCAACTTGGTTATCTTACTAGTACTTCCAGCCAAGAAAATACAGTCAGAAGTCCCATCTAGTTCCTTATTACCTTGAAAGACAATATTGCCATAGTCTGCTGACAAAGAAACGCTACCCCCGTCCTTAATATGTATAGCCCCTCCTTTATCAGCCTTATTAAAAAGAAATAGAACGTCTCTATTTCCAGAAACCTCTATATCTTTGACGTAGGCTGCACCGCCACCGTATTTTTCTGAAGAAGCTCCAGAAAGAGCTTCTCCGTCATTTTCTGAAGCTGGAAATGCTGTTGTGGTGTAATTATTGGAAAAAAGAACCTGTCCGTAGTTTCCTATTATTGAAAACTTATCCGAAGCATCTGAATTTAAAGCCCCAAGTTGCCCTTGGTCGCTATCTTCCTCCTCCGCGCCAGGTCCTTCTGTGCTAGACGTCACACTTTCTATAAAAATAGCTCCTCCTGATTCTTGAGCATGGTTATTAGTGAAAACAACACTAGAGTTATTTGTAATAGACACGCATCCGTTCTTTGAATAGATTCCACCACCCTTACTTTCGGAAGAGTTTCCATCAAAAATTATATTTTGGTTCCCTGTAAGAGTAACGTCCTTGGAAAAGACAGCTCCTCCCGATGAGTTTTTTCCCAAGGCAACATTATAAACAAAAGCTATTCTCTCGTTTCCCGTTAGAGACACTTTCTCTTTTGCTAAAATGGCCCCTCCTCCATAACATACTTGGCTCGAGACAGAGTTTCCACCTTCCGTCTCTTCTACAGAAACTTGGTTATTAGAAAAGCTAGAATCTCCTTTATTCCCTGAAAAAGTAAGAGAGCCTGTGAAAATAGCCCCTCCTCCAAAAGCACTTTGAATAGCAGCCAATGTAGGAGAAGAAGGTTCTATTTCTTTAGGATTCGTCATTATTTGAAGCTCTTCAGGGGAAGAGGGCGTGGTTGAAATTTTCCCAGAAACACTGTTATTTGAAAAAGCCACCCCTCCCAAGTTTTTTGAAACTGTAACAGTATCTCCAAAAATTCCACCACCACCGAATACTTTATCTAAACCGGAACGCTCGCTAGAAAATGAATTTCTTTCAAATAAACATGTTCCTATATTGCTATCTATACTGATGCTTTTTCCAAAAATAGCTCCTCCACCAAAAACATCGCCTGATGCTTTGTTCATAACTTGTTCAGGCAAAGAAACCGAGTTGCCTTCAAAAACGGTTGACCCAGAGTTTCTTGAGATATTGATCTCACATTTTTGGGGACCTTCTTCTGAAACACTTAACTCAGATCCAGGTTCTGATAAAGAATACTTACAGCAAATAGCCCCTCCGGAGGATGCTGAAGTATTTTTCAAGAAAGCTATGCCTGAATTTCCAGAGAAAGAAACTCCTTGAGCATAGATAGCTCCTCCATCTTTTTTTGAAGAGTTCCCAGAAAACAGAACCCCCTCAGCATTTGATGAGAAAGTCACTTGGCCACTTATCGTTTCCGTTTCTTCTGTAGACAACTCTAAATTTGTCTCGTTAGCCAATGAGGAATCTTTATAACAATACAAAGCCCCGCCAGAACCATCGGCTTTATTATCAATAAACTCTATTCGGCCTAAGTTATTCTTTCCTTCTATATTTTCGCTAACAAAGATCGCCCCGCCAGAATCAGAAGTCGAGTTGCTTGAGAAAGATATCTTGCCTAAATTGGACTCAAAAGAACACTTCTTGGATGAAATAGCCCCCCCTTTTCCTAAAAGTTGAACGCTAGAATCTCCCGAGGTTCTTTCAGCATCTGCATTACTCTCTCCAACTTTATTGCCTAAAAAAGAAATTTCTCCGCTATTTTTAGAAAAAGTAACGGTCCCATTCGATGCTATAGCTCCCCCCGAACCCTTGATAACCTCTGCACTATCTCCTGAGCTTACAGTCTTTGCCAAGCCCTCTACGAGTCCAGTAGATACCGCGCCTGGTTGCTTACAAGCTGAATTACCAGAAAACACTATCCCACTTTTATTGTTTAAAAAAGTTATAGAATCGGTTGAAGATAAGGCTCCCCCACTAAAACTCGCAGCATTCGCAGAAAATTCTACACTACCAACATTACTATCAAACGTGATAGATTTGGCAGCCATAGCCCCACCATTAACGGTAGAGCTGTTTTGGGAAATTAGAATAACTCCCGTATTCCCAACAAACTGAATGGATCCACTTTTCGGTTGTGTAGTACTTCCGTCCCCCCCCTGAAAACCAACTGTTCCCGCATCCGATGAAGAAGTGGGTTCTCCAGCCCAAAAAGCTCCTCCACCCATGTTTAGGTTATCTTGGGTAGAACTCCCTCCTTCTGCAACACTCAACAAAACCGACTCCCCACCAGAATCTCCCGCACTAGAATCAACATCTGAAGGAACAGTCGTTTTGTTATTGGTTAAGGTCACCCCATTACAATTTTTAACCGTAATGTTATTAGCCGCAACAGCCCCTCCAGATTCCGAGCTTTCACAATCGGAAAAAGTTAACCCTCTTTGAAGATTTTCAAACACTACGTCAGATTCACTATAAATGGCTGCTCCACTCTTTTTCGTTTTAAGATTAGAGAATAAAAGACCGTCAGACTTACCTACGCCAGAAAAGGTTATTCCATTAACGGGGCAAGCAGACTGCTCTTGCCTTCCTTCTAAACCCTGCTGGCTTACTTTAGTATTACAAAAGGCTAAACCATGCTCTTTATTACATTTTTCGTTAACCGTTGACACTGACTCTAGACTGTAATCTCGCAACGCAACTGCACTCAAAGGATTGATTTCTGCGGCTTCCCGATTAGAATCTATTCCGGACTCTGCAACAGCTCCTTCAGTAACTACGTTAGAAGGTTCGTCGCCTTTATCGGATTGTCCACTACCTGAGTCATGATTCTCTCCTTCTCGCCTCAAAGATTCATCAGTTAAACTCTCGCCATTTTGATTTTCATCTCCTCCTTCCTGGGAGCCGCTTCCTATGCTACTCTCTTCTCCTATAGGAGAACCTGTATCACCCTGACCCTGCTCTCCGGATTGAGCCTCCTCTTGTTGAGCATTTGAAGAATCTAACTCATTCTCTGCCGCAACCTCTCCAACGGAACTCGCATCAACATTTTTCCAAGAAAGCCCTCCAAGCACCTCATAAAGAACATTTCCTTCAGAGCAATGCTGAAACCCAGTTAAATCATCAGCAGACGCTGGAGTTTTGCCACCAGAAGTCAATGTTTCTGTTTTAAAACAAGGCGATGCCGCCTCTGTAGCAGGGGTGGGCTCTGCTATGACAACTTTTTCCTCTTCCTTTACAGGGGCAGCAGGAGCTACGGGCGCTTCTTTCTCTGCGCCATTAGAAGGAGCTGCGGGCTCTGTGATTTCAGATTTAGGTTCCGACTCCGATTTTCCATCAAGAGAACTTTCCGTATTTTCTTGATCTGATGCATCCGATGAAGGAGTCTCCGAACTTTTATCTTCAGTCCCTTGAGCTCCTACTTGAGTAGAGAAATAACGATAATTTTCAAAACATTCCTGAGAAAAAGGATGTAAGAAGTGTGAAGCAACAAATTCTTTTTCTTCCAAATAACTTGCACTAGCCTGCAAGCTAGAGGAAGCAATTATTGCCAAAATAACAGATTGGGAAAAAGAAGAAATATAACGATTTTTCATGAACAGCCCGCTTTTCTCAAAAGTTTCATTGATCAAAAGAAAGACAAGAATAGTGTGTAAAACATTTTCTTGATCGAATTACTACTTATAGAAAAACGAAAGACTTGTCAACGAAACACAGTCACTTAATTAAATAAAATTAACCAAGCTCTCGTAAAATCTTGTCGCAAAGATTAGCTTGAGAAAGTTGCAGGAAACCGAAAATCCCCTGAACTAAAGATTCTTCATCGGCCTCGCCATGACATTTAACAACGAGCTTAGAAAGCCCGCACAAGACAGACCCTGGATAGATGGAGTAGTTCAGCTTACCTTTCAGATCCTCCTCTAAACGGGATCCTACAAGTTGCAAGAGAAAATCAAACACTCCCTCTGCGGTCTTCAAAAAAATGTTTCCCGTAAACCCATCGGTAACAACAACATCTGCCTTTCCGGAAAAAACATCCCCCCCCTCTATATTGCCCAAGAAGTCTTCTCGGTAAACCTCTTGAAGCCTTTTAAAAGCTACCCGATGACTTTCTGTACCCTTTCTTTCTTCTGAACCAATGTTAAGAAGCGCTACCTTTCCTTTTTTTTGGGGGTATAGACACTTTCTGTAAGCTTCCCCCATACGGGCAAAATTGACTAATTCTTCAGGTTTAACCGCAACATTAGCTCCCACATCTAACACTATGGCGCTTCCAGTTAAAGTTGGAATACGAACGGTGAGAGCTGGTCTTGAGATTGTTGGATGCAAAGAAACTTTTAACCTAGACAAGGTAATTAAAGCTCCTGTATTTCCTGTCGAGAACAGAGCCGAAACTTTTCCTGCGGACAACAAATCTAGCCCAACTGACATAGAGGAGTCCTTTTTTCTAGTGGCGGACAAGGGAGAGTCCTCCATAGAAACAAAGTCTTTTACGTACATTACACGCAAATTGACATTTGCTAAAACCGAAACTTTTTCTCTTTCTAACTCTATATCCCTTCGGAAGCCCTCCTGGGCAATGGCTAGAAAGGAGATCTCCTTAAAATCTCCCAAACGAATAGCTTCGAGGAGCGCTCGAAACACTAGGATGGGGGAATGATCTCCCCCCATCAAATCAACAGCCACGCAAGGGGTAAAAGTTGTGGTCATAGCACCATTACGTACTGACTAATCTTTTTCTGTCGCTTGCAGAACAGCTCTCCCGTTGTAGAAACCACAAGAAGAACAAACCGTGTGAGGAATGAAGGCGTTCTTGCAATTTTTACATACCGCGGTTTGGCGAGGTCCCTTTGCGTGGTGACTTCTTCTGATATTCTTTCTTGCATTACTCAAACGATTACGTGGTACTGCCATGGCTTAAAATCCTAGTCTATAAATTTTCAAAGGGATTATTTCCCCCAAACTTTTCTTCTTTTCTTTGCAAATAACTTTCCACTCCAGCCTTACTGGGGCACCCTTCTGGCTCACACTCGTATAGGCCTTCAGACTCTAGCAAAATTTCTTGCCTGATTAAATCAGAGCAATCGAAAACCCCGTCCCGCAGCTGTTCTCTTTCTATCAGATGGCAAATACTTTCTATGGCGACAGGGCGCAAAAAGGCTTTATCACAGAAAGGGCAGGACACTCCCACCTCTGTCTGCAGGGAAAGGGATAGGATTAATTGTTCGTCATCGACTCTTTCAACATGCCCTGAAACCTGCACTGGACAAGAGAACACCTGCTCCAAGCCCTTTTCAGCAAAAGTTTCTGGAGCAACCGTGTACTGCAAGGTTTCCCTGTCCCCGATATTTTTCAGTCTATAAACATAAATTTTTAGATCGTCGACGAAACTCAAGGTTCCCTCTGCAGGACATTAAACAATTTTGGCACCCATACTACCAAAACAAGGATTTATGGAAAACCTCGACTTATTTCTAATTATAATTAGTGGAACAACTAATTCTATTAACAGTCTCAAAAATAATTTACGTAAAGCATTTCTGTAGAATTTTTTATCTGTTTACCCTATGATTCCCTCCTTCGGAGCGCGTGTTTTTACTCTAAAAAACCGCCCAAAAGATTTAGCATTCCAAGGAACACGCATGGAAAACGATGTTTTGTTGAATGTCGAGTCAAAAGAGATCCGTTACGCCCACCTGAAAAATGGTCTACTTTTTGACTTGATCATAGAGAGAAAAAAGATTCGCCAACTCAAAGGCAATATTTACAGAGGCAAAGTTACCAATATTTTGAGAAACATTCAATCGGCCTTCATTAACATTGACGAGCGAGAGAATGGGTTCATTCATATTTCCGACGTTCTAGAAAATTCTAAAAAGTTCGAACAGATGTTTGACACTGATTTGGATGAGGACGAAAACATCCCTCCCTCTCCAGGGCAAGCAGATTCTCCTATCGAAGATCTTTTAGAATTGGATAGTCCAGTCCTTGTTCAAGTTGTTAAGGAGCCCATAGGCACGAAAGGAGCAAGACTAACCTCAAACATCTCTATTCCAGGAAGGTACCTAGTCTTGCTCCCTAACTCTCCTCATCGCGGAGTGTCCAGAAAAATTGAGGACCCTCAGATCCGGGACCAACTCAAGAGACTCATCCGTTCTTTTGAAATGCCTCGTGACATGGGATTAATTTGCCGCACAGCGAGCATGACAGCTTCTACAGAAACATTGATTGCCGAAGCACATGAACTCCTCAAAACATGGAAAACCATCATAGAAAAGTTTCACGCAACAGAGGAACCCGCTCTTCTCTACGAAGAAACAGATCTAGTCAAAAAAGCTGTTGTTACGGGGATAGATAAAAATTTTAATCGTCTGTTGATCGACGATTATGCTACCTATCGAAAATGCCGTCACATAATGAAAAAATATTCTCCTGAAAGCTCAATGAAAATCGAGTATTACAGGGATTCTGTTCCTATGTTCGAAAGATTCAATGTAGAAAAGGAAATAGAGAAGGCCACCAAAAGAAAAATTTGGCTGACAAGTGGGGGCTATCTTTTCTTCGACAGAACGGAAGCCATGCACACAGTCGATGTCAACTCAGGCCGCAGCACGCAGTTGGAAGGAGGTGTAGAAGAAACTCTAGTACAGATCAATCTAGAGGCTGCAGAAGAAATTGCTAGACAATTACGACTACGCAACGTAGGGGGCCTTGTCATTATTGATTTTATCGACATGAAGTCGAGAAAAAATCAAAAACGAGTCTTAGAAAGATTAAAAGAGCATATGAAGGTGGACTCTGCTAGATGTACCATCTTAAGCATGAGCGAGTTTGGCTTGGTAGAAATGACCCGCCAGAGAAATAGAGAATCCCTGGTACAAACTCTATTTACTCCTTGCCCTTATTGTTGCGGCAACGCTCTGATCAAAACCAATGAAAGTATGGCGATTGAAATCGAGCGAGAATTGAAGAAAGTTATCAACTACCGAAACCACAAAAATCTTTGTCTCATCGTACACCCAGAACTAGCTTCTTACATGAAGTTAGAAGGCGATGATACAGCATTAATTCGCTTAGCTAAACAGATGAAAGCTAAACTCCAAATCAACACTTCCGACGAACTCCATCTCAATCACTATCAATTCTTTTCACTGATCACTGGAGAAAAGATAGATTTATAAGAGGGTAAGTCGGATGAGCTTTCTACAGTCCTTGGACCAGGCTTTAATCAACAAGGAGCTACCGGAAGACGTATACGAGAGAGCAAAAATGGTGTATCTCTCCTACGTTCGAGAAACCGAAGACATTCTTCACATCTCGGAAACGGAGGCTATGTTCTCAAAATTTCTTGAACTACTAAAAGCCGATCAGAAAGACCCGTTTCAATTTCCTTGTTTTCATAAACGAATCGTTTCTCCGATAAACTTAGAGTCTTTCGGACAACAATTCTTTCGCCCCTTAATAGATATTCCTCACTCCTGCCTTTTACATAGCGAGGTAGCTAGCAAAATCATCGAACAGTTGTCCTCTGGAGAGAATGTTATTTTGCTAGCTAATCACCAAGTGGAAGCGGACCCCCAAGTCATGCAAATTATGCTGAAAACACTGTTTCCAGAGAGATTCTTAAAAGAAATCATCTTTCTTGCCGGAGATCGAGTCACCTCTGATCCCATAGCTCGCCCCTTCAGTATGGGCTGCAATTTGTTATGCATTTACTCCAAGAGACACATTGACTCCCCTCCAGAGAGAAGAGAAGAAAAACTACGGCATAATCAAAAAAGCATGAAGGTTCTAAAAACCTTACTATCACAAGGCGGCAAGTTTATATATGTTGCACCTTCTGGAGGAAGAGATAGAAAAGATGCTTCAGGAAGACTAGCTCCCGCTCCTTTTCACCCGGACAGTATAGAGATGTTTCGCCTACTAGGAAAATCATGCGCTGTTCCGACACATTTCTATCCGATGGCCTTAAAAACCTTTGACATCCTCCCTCCCCCTCCGGTTATAGAACAAAATATCGGAGAACAACGAAGCACTAAACGCAGTCCAGTTCATTTTGCTTTCGGAGAAGAAGTAGATCTAAACTCCATTATTTCGACTCCTGAGGTTTCCGATAAAAGATTGCTGAGAGAATTACGAGCCAACGTTGTATTTGGCAAAGTTCAATCGTTGTATAAGGAGATAGCGGATTTATGAGAAAGACTTGCACTATTACTTTTCTAAGCTTCCTCTTAAATCTTTTCTCTCCCTATTGCCAAGCTTCTCCAGTAAAAGCCTCATTCAGACAACTAGAAAGTTTGGACTGTGAAGAACTTTATGATATTCGAATAGTTCCCGATCGGTGTTTTTTAAAAACGCTCACCCCAGCTTTTAAAGATCAGCAAGTCCTTAAGTTTATTTGTGCCAACGGATTGCCTGTTGTTGTTGTTTCTGACCCCTCGTTACCTACTTCCGGAGCATGCCTTGTAGTTGGCTCGGGAAGCTCAGAAGATCCTTTAGAATTCCCTGGGCTAGCCCACTTCACAGAGCACAGTATTTTTCTTGGAAATAGAAAGTATCCCCAACCGGAAGAGTTTTCATCTTTTCTAAGTAAAAATGGCGGTAAATACAACGCTTTCACATTCCCTCACAAAACTGTTTATCTCTTCTCCGTTAATAATTCTGCTTTCTTTGAAACTCTGGATCGATTTACTAGCATGTTTACGTATCCACTATTTGCACAAGAATACTTAGACAAAGAAAAAAACGCAGTGCAACAAGAGTTTGCAAGAAATACTTTGCTAGATGAAAGAAGAATACAGAGAATTTCAGAGATCATTGCTCCCCAGGATCATGTTTTCCACAGATTCCATTGCGGTAATCTAGAGACCCTTGCCCCCGTCAAAGAAAAAAATATACAGCGCTGGTATGCACAACATTACTCTCCGGAAAACATGCGTGCTCTGGTATACACGTCAGCTTCTATAGAAGATTCAATAAAAAGCGTTGCCAAAGCATTCTCTTGGATCCCTATTTCTAATCGATACAAGCCCAACAAAATAGACGACAAGCATTCCCTAACTTATCCCTTAACTATCTTTGTTACCAAAGCTATTCAATCCAAACGTTACTTAAACATTCACTGGCATTTCTCTGATAAAGATAACATCTCCCCTACCTGTGGAAACTTAATAGCTCGAATACTATCCAGCAAAGAAAAAGGAAGTCTCCAAGATACTTTGTTTAAAGAAGATCTCATCATTTCCACTCAAGCAAATTTCTTCAGATGTTCTGGGAAATCTGCCATCATGGACATTGATTTTCGTTTAACACAGAAGGGCGCGGAAAATTACGAAACCATTATCACAAGACTTTTCCAAACATTGAAGCTTCTTAAAGACAAAGGAATCCCTCCTCACTGCTTTAAAGAATCGGTTCGCATGAGAGAAATCAATTACTGCTTCCGTTCAAAGGAGCCTCTTTTTGACTTGCTTTGCATTGAATCTGAACGCCTTTTAAGAGAAGATGTCTCCACATACCCTCATCGCTCCATATCTCCCTTACCTTTCTCTAAAAACGAGGAAAAACATTGCTTAAGCAAATTATGTAATCCCTCCGCTGCTCGCTATATTCTTTCCACTCCAGATATTCTTTCCAATAAAGAAGCTTCTTCCGACCCTCTGTTATCTAAATCTATTTCCACTCAGCAGGACATCATTTTTCCAGAGCTAGTTATTTATGAAGTCCCTTTTACTGAAAGCTGTAAAAAATCTCTCAATAATCTGGAAATACACAATGAACTGAAATTGCCTAGTAAAAACTTATTCATTCCCGCTCACATAGAAAACTTTCCTCTAACAGAACCTATTTCTGAGGGATATCCCTTCTCTGTAACTCCAGAGCACACTTCGAGCAAAATGCAATCGTTCTATTGTCAGGATAACTATTACACCACGCCGAAAGCTGCTTGTTATTTAAGAATCAAAACTCCCCTATTAAAAGGAGATGACGCCAAACAATCCGTGCTCGCAAAGATCTATTGTTTAGCAGTCAAAAACGCTATCAGGCATGTCACTTACCAGGCTGAAGCAGCGGGAATAGAAAGCTCTATAGCGGCTTCAAGAACAGGCATTGATATAGAACTCTTTGGTTACACAGAAAACCTTCCTTTAGTTCTACAAAAGATCCTATTTTCCTTACGCAATGTAGAGGTTAATAAAAAGAAATTTCAATATTACCTCTCTACCATTTCTGATGAATCTGAAGCAGCGATAGCAGCATGTCCCATCCTTTCTGGAATAGACTATTTGTATTCGCAATCAGTAACTAATTTCTGTTCTAATCAAGAGAAATTAAAGGCTTGCCAAGAAGTTTCGTTTGAAGACTATAAGAATTTTCAACGTCGAGTTTACGATGATATTTTCTTGGAAAGCATGGTCTTTGGAAACCTTTCCATTGAAGAGCGCGCATATATTTCTTCGATCTTCGAACACTTCTCTGAAAAATCAAAAACCTTCTCCATCACGGACCAAGCTCTTCGTTTGAATAAAACAGGCATTCCTAGAGTTCTAGATTTCTCTTATCCTCTACCAGCCAACGCTATGCTTTTCGTATTGCAAAATCCTTACATAGAATCTTCCATAGACAATACTGTAGCAACAGAAATGCTGATACCATGGCTAAAGAATATCTACTTCAAAGAATTACGAACACAACAACAAACAGGCTATGTTGTTTCTGCTCTTTACAGAGAAATTAACACGGAGCCGTTGGTAATTTTCTTTATACAATCAGAAAATCACTCTCCTGATGATTTATTGGATCGAACAAAAATTTTTCTAAATCAAGTGACGGAGAATTTGGAAGAATATGGCTTAACTAGGGAAGGATTTCAAGCTATGCAGAAAGCTTACATTAAGAAATTCTCTTCGCCAGAAATTTCTTTCGACCAGATGAACTGTCACTTGTTCTCCAATTGCTTCGATAAAAGCATCCCCAACCCTAGATACTTAGAAGATAAAATAGATGCTGCAGAAAAACTAACTTACGAAGAATGCATAGAATATTGTAAGGACCTTCTGAGAAACAACAAAAATTCCGTATCTGTTCGTATTCTTGGAAGAGAGTAAAAAACCAGAAATTCTTATTTAAACTCACACAGAGTGAAAATAGGGACATTCTTGAAAGCCCAAAAGATTAATGCAGAAATTACTGCTGGAGGCAATGCAGCAACGAATAACCAGACTAAAGAAACAGACCGAACCTTAAAGGAAGGTCTTAATAAGAGGTATCCTATAATATTGGGCACATTTGCCATCAATGTCAAACCACCTGCAGACATTGCGCCAGAGATAGCTAAGTAATGGTAACAATCGTTCGCTGAAGGCAATTTAAAAATAAGATAATTAACAAGAGCATTATCAAGGAACATAGACATGATGAAGGATATTATCATATGCCCTTCATAAGATACCTTTTCCATAAGAGCCAACACCCACCATTCCTGTAAATCCCCAAACAATATTAAACCAGAAAAGAATAAGCCGACCATACCCACTTTAGTAAAACTAATGGGGGACTGATACATAATTGTGAGCGCTCTAAAACCCAAGAAAGTTAATACTACGCCAACCAATATCACCGGAATATGTCTCACAAAAATTACAGCAACGAGAAAAAGAATATGAACAACCACAACCCACCAAGGGACAGCTTCGGAAGTTTTTCTTGATGGGATTGTGGATGGGAAAGCCTGAAATTCTTTTCTAAAAATTAGATAATAGATCGTTGTAGAAACTAAGATAGCCAAAAAGGCTTTCCAAGAAAAATATTTCAAAACAAAAACAGCGCTCCAACGGAGCTTAGAGTTGATAAGAAATACAGCTCTAGACGTTATTGGGAACAACATCCCCCCTATGGAAACATTAGAAAACAAAAGTCCTGCTGTAGCATAAGAAAATTTCTTTGAAGGGGAAAAAGGGAAAAACTTAGCAACAAGCAAAACGCATGCAAGAACCATTGTGCCTGTCTCTTTGATTAAAGGCGTTATAAATGGAGAGACAAGTAATATAGTCCACCACCATGCAGCAGGGGATTTTTTACCAAAATTCGCTATCTTTGATAGCAATCTTTCTCCCAAATACACTATAGGCCTAGACTCGATAAACAAAACGATAACAACAACAAAAAAAGGGAAAATATAGTTTCTGCTACTAAAGTACGCTATAGAGAGCCTCGTCCCTTCAGTAATCAAAAACCAGAAAAACAATGGAGCTGACCAAAGGATAAAAACAAGTTCAACCCGGCTTAATATTTTGAAAAGCTCTGATAAAACCCCATACTTTTCCCTTTGCTCAGGATAAACCATTTTTTTGTGCGCATAGTTTTCACAAACTTTATAGAAATAGGGGGTCAAAAACATGTGTACTAAGGAAAGGGAAAAAATCCATAAAGCACCAGTCCTTAATAACTCGGAATATTGGGCTGATTCCATATCGCTTTTCCTCTCTTCATTATTTTGCATGATATAGAGCTAAAGGAAGAAAAAAGGAAGGTGAATGTCTGTCTTCAGAAATAAAGTTTGTATACTTAAAAAGTTCACTAAAAACTCTTGCAGAGAAAACATTTCTGTCACAAACAGTTTGTAAAAAAAAATTTATTCCTATAAGTATGGAGTAGAATTTAAGGAGGGTGTTTATGTCAGAAAAAGGAGTTACTCTAGAAAATAAGTCTAATAACCCTTCTGTAAAGAAAAGCGTCGAAAAAATATCTCAAATTGAAAAGCTCTTCTTCCATCAACTCAGAGACGTTAGCAGTAACCAACTAGAAGAAAAGCCGTTTTCTAGAAAGATCTGCAGGGGAGAAACTCTCCTATCCCTGGAGGCAAATAAAACTACTTCTGTTGCAGGATCTGCTCTACTTCTGGAAAGATCCTAGCCTTAGAATTCTTCTCCTGATACCAAAGGTCTTTTTGGCGGTTAATGTTTTCAGTCACAACGTAGCGCAAGGGCTTTCCTTCAAAAACCAGAGGAAGCCTTCCTTCTAGATTTTGCGGAGAAAAAACTACTAAAGTTGCTCCCGAGCCAGACATTACTACTTGAGATTCTGGAAAGATTGTTTGGAGAAATATTTTTTTCTCATACAAGTCCCTTCGGAAAGAAAAAACAGGAGCTTCTAAGTCATTCTTAGCTAATTGAAAAAGATCCTCCGTCGAAGGTTGATGTTTTTTAGAGAAGGCACGATAAGCTGCAGCAGAACTAACTCCTCGATCATCAAAAATCAAGAGAAAGTTTCGACAGGCATTATGGCTTGCGAAAGGCGTCAAAACATCTCCTCTTCCCGAGCATAAGGCGCTACCTAACGAAAAGAAAAAAGGTATGTCGGCTCCCAGACTTGCACCTATAGAAGTCAATTCTTCACTAGATAACTTTGCGGAAAACATTTGATTCAAGGCAAAAAGAAGTGTTGCAGCATTAGAACTACCTCCTCCCAGTCCTGAGCCTATAGGAATTCTTTTCTTCAAAGAAATACTCAAAGGATCATTCATTCCTGTTTGTCTTCTAAATAAGGCAAGCGCACGAAGAACCAGGTTACTGGAATCGGCAATCTCAGAAATATTACAGAAGAAAGAATCTGCGGAAGAAAACTCTACGGCAACCTCGTCTCCAAAATCCAAAGCAACCATAGGAGTTAAAATTTCGTGATACCCAGAGGACTCTTTACCAGTAATCCTGAGAAATAGGTTTATTTTTGCTGGAGAGAAGTACACTGCCACAAGAAACAACCTAGCTGGGCATCACACACAGAAGAAAACCGACGAGCTACTCTGCAGTCTCTTCTACTTGAGAAGAAGAAGGGGTTGAAACTTTCAATTCTTGCCCCTCAGGAAATACCTCAACAACCAAAATTGCATCAACGTCTTCGTTAAGTTTCAATGCAACTTTTTTCATTCCTAAAGTCTTGATAGCGTAGTGAGCACTAGGAAAATTCTTTTTTGTTAAGGTGATATTTTTCTCGGCAGCGCCTGCAATAAGGTCTGTCACCGTCACGGACCCGTACATATTTTGCTCTGGATCAACTTTCACAGGAAATTCTAAAACTATTCCTTGTAGCTCTTTTGCCAAAGCTTCAGACAGAACTCTATCTTGCTGAGCTTTAATTTTCCGTTCTTCCCTAAGCTTTTCTTGCAATTTCAAAGTATTTGCTCCAGCAATAACAGCTTTTCGCTTAGGAAGGAGATAGTTTCTAACATGGCCAGGCTTAGCAGTAACGATATCCCCGCTTCTTCCCAATCCATCAACATCTTCTAACAATAACAACTGTTGTTTCATGAATAAAACTCTCCACAACCTCTTTAATCTTCACCTAAAAATGGAAGAAGCCCAATATAGCGGGCTCTTTTAACAGCCTGAGCCAATAAAGCTTGAAATCTGGAGGAGACCCCAGTAATCCTTCTAGGAAGAATTTTTCCTCTCTCAGTAATAAATTTTTTCAAAGTTTCGACATCTTTGTAATCAATAGTCTTCCAACCTGCGGTAGTAAAAGGACACTTCTTACTAAAGCGTTTCCTTTTATGTTCATGATGATGAACAGGTTTTTTCATTTCCATTCTCCTTAAACTATTACTCTGGCAAGGAAGCAAATTCTAAAACTTCTTTTACAGAATCTGCTTTCAAAGTAAGAAATCTTAATAAATCTTCGTGAAGGTGGTACTCCTTCCACAGCTCGGCCATAGCGCTCGTAGATACTGTGAAATAAATTACATAATAGTACCCTTCTCTAGTTCCACGAATCTCATAAGCAAGCTTTTTTCTACCCTGATCATGAATCTTTACAACTTCTCCGCCATAGTTAACTATGCCTGAGGTAACCTTCTCCAAAGCCTTTTTTCTGGCTTCTTCGCTCAAAGTCACACTAAAAACATACATACCTTCGTAAAGCTGTTTTTTTTCTTTTCTCATTCGACACTCCTAAAAGTCGACTATTCTATTACCTTCAGAATATCCTGGTCCACAAAAAGTTGTATCACAGGTAAAAAACACGTTCTGAATAAAAAATATTTCACTCTTCTACGAGCCGAGTGGACATCCACTCTAGAATAGTTGTTACGGCACGATCAATAACACCATCCAACTCTCCTCTCTCTTCAAGAGAGAAATCGCTAAGAACATAATCCGACAATCCTGCCAAGCCTTCTGGGCGTCCAACTCCTACGCGCAACTGATAATAAGCGTTCGAGCCCAAAGAGCTTGTTATGCTCTTTATTCCGTTATGTCCACCACTTCCAGCCTTTTGGCGTAGGCGCGTTATCCCAAAGGGGAGATCTACATCATCTACTACGACAAGAATATTATCTATGCTGACATTCAAGACTTTCTTTGCCCGAGCAACGGAATCTCCACTAAGATTAACATACGTACTCGGCCTCAAGAGACCGCAGGAAATTCCTTCAACGAGGCCTTTAGCCAAACTCCCTTTTACTTCGGTCTTTCTCTTAAACTCTAGCCCATATTTTTCAGAAAAAGCCTGTGCAACTAAAAACCCGACATTATGCCGGGTATATGTGTACTGGGCTCCAGGATTTCCTATCCCAACAATTAATTTAGCAGAGTCGACACCCATGGAGAGCCGTAATTTTCTATTCTATCTTCTAGAGACTGTAGCGACGACCTCTCTAAGAGGAGTGATAGGCTTAATACCCTTAGGCAACTCGATATCGGACAACTTCCTCGTCTGAGACATTCCAAGATCTCGGACGTCTAGCTCCAAAAATGGAACGATATTTTCGGGCAAGCAAGAAACCTTCAAGCTATAGATAACTTGACGCAAAGTTCCTCCCAACTTAACTCCTACACATTCCATAACATTTGAAAACCGAATAGGTATATTAAGCCGAACAAGCGAGTCTTTATGCAGCATTTCGAAGTCCAAGTGTATGACCTCATAGCTGGTAATCTTGTACTGAATATCTTTGATAATAGCTGAGAAGGTTTTCCCTTCGAACTCTATAGAAAAAACTGTGGAAGAAAGGGCGCCTGTTTCTAGGCCGTTAAGAAACTTATTGAAAACGTGCCCATCAACAACAACGTTAGCTACGGCTTCTCCCTTAGAGTAGACAACCGCAGGAATCCCTCCCTGTTGACGAATCATTTTCAAAAAAGACTTCTTGCCAGTCTCCCGACTTGTAACAACCAACTTCATCTTATTTCTCCATAACCTTGAACCCCAGGAAACCACCCGGCAAAGAAAGCTTTCCCAATCAACAAAAGAACCAACTTTCCAGAACTTTCGGCGGCAGAATTATAGCTCGCTTGAGGAAAAAGTCAAGAACTTCCCTTCCAGAATACCCTTTGTCTTCGTCTTTAGAAGGACCAAAAAGAGAAAAGCAAAACGGGAGGCCGACTCAAAAACAAGCTTCTGGGGTGGAAGGATTCGAACCTCCGATGCACGGTACCAAAAACCGCTGCCTTACCGCTTGGCCACACCCCAATGAGGAAGGGACGAAGTGTACTACGTTCTCCTTTTTCCCACAACTTGTAAATCGCCCTCCTTTTGGAGTTTGTGTCTTTCATTTCAATCGTCTCCTTGAGCTTTTAATCCCACTAAACTATGAATGGGAAAAAATCCTTATGCTCAACTATGAAAATTATCCATGTATCTGCCGAAGCTGCTCACTTTGCAAAAGTTGGGGGGTTAGGAGACGTTGTTTACGATCTGGCCGATATTTTTTCTTTAAATCATGAAGTGGAGATTATCATCCCCTTTTATGAGGAAGTTCGAAAGAAAAACTTTACGCCATTTAAAAAATTGAGCTTTGATTTTTTCTTCAACGAAAAAACTAATGCTACAGCGACCCAAATAAAAAAAAATAGAATCTTTGTAACTCTTCTTGAAGCCTCTGGCTACGATTTTTTTAACCGAAATAACATCTATGGATATCCCGATGACACGGAGAGATTCGCTTGCTTTTGTTCCGCGGCCGCAGAATACATCTACCAGCAGTCTCTGAAAAAAGAAGTAAACGTTGTTCACCTACACGATTGGCACAGCGCTTTAATTGCTGGCATATTAAAAGAAAAACGCGACTTAGAAAACAAACTAATCCTCACCATCCACAATTTTTCTCATAGAGGATATAGCCACTCCTCAACTTTAAGAAAAACTTCTATATCTGAACGAAATTTCAAATACTATCAATTGGAAAGAGATCCCGACTTATGTAGTTTCCTGAAAGGCGGCATCCTGTGCACTCAAGCCACGACAACTGTTTCCCCGGGGTACAGAGAAGAAATACTGCAAGATGTATCCGATGAGGAGATCACGAACTCTTTAACACATTCAAAAAATACATTTTATGGAATCCTTAACGGAATAAACACCAACTACTGGAACCCAGAAACAGATCCATATATCTTCCAAAGATATCCTGTAGACCCCAAAAAAATAAAACAGACAATCCTCGGGAAAAACCAAAATAAAAAAAGTTTATTAAAAACATTAAAGTTACCACAAGACTCAGATCCTCTAATTTGCATTATATCAAGGCTGGTTCACCAGAAAGGACTGAACTTCATGCTCAAAGCTATAGAGCACGCAGAAAAAGAATCTTATAAAATTGTTGTCTTGGGGCAGTGTGGCGACGATCTTTCAAAAAGTCTAATAGAAACGATACAAAGTGAAACAAAATACTCAAACAGAATTGCAATACATCTTGAACACAACGAAGCCCTTGCTCATCAACTGTACGCTGGGGCTGACATCATTCTAATCCCCTCGTTGTTCGAACCATGCGGACTGACACAACTCATAGGAATGCGCTACGGAACGCTCCCTCTTGTAAGAAAAACCGGAGGACTGGGAGATACTGTTAAAGACTTCGGGAATGGCTTTGTTTTCTCTGAAACAGCCTCTACTGACGAATTCCTGGACAAGCTAAGGGCTGTTGTTAAACTGTACAAGCACAATCAGCAGGTTTGGCAAAAAATTATCCTCGAGGGAATCTCTGCGAACCACGGCTGGGAGCTGTCTGCTATCAGCTACCTCCAGATTTACCGAAGCCTTCGCGACCTCTAAACTACTCCTCCGGAGTGTTTTTATCCCCAGAAAATTTTCCCTGAAAAATCTGTATCAAAAGCCCCTTATTAATCCATAAATATTCCACTCCTGATGCTACGGAATAAACAGCAACCAAAGCTACGACTATTGTAGCAATACACTCCAGCCCGGAGGAAGACAAAAGATCTAGCGAGTAAGGAATCATCAAAAGCAAAATTAAAGCAAAGCTAATACCTTGAAAAATAGCCTTCAACTTCCCACTTCTCCGCGCAGCTAAAGCGAAACCTCTTAAAGCACAAACAGTTCGAAGAGTGCTTAAAACAGAATCTCTAGCAAGAAAGATAAACACCAAGATCAAGGGCAAGTTCACTGGCGGCTGAGTAAATGTAAGATACAAAGAATTACGGTAGATACTATCAGCCATGGGGTCTAACAATTTTCCCAAATCCGTAACTTGAGAAAACTTCCTGGCCAGGTAGCCATCAACAGCGTCCGTCAGCTCAGAAATTCCTAGAACAATTAATAAGACATAAGGGAGAAGTACAGAGGATATCCCCAACCACTGACCCTTCAGGTAAATCAGCATGAAAATCGGCGTAATAAATATCCTGAAAAACGTCAAATAGTTCGGCAAACCCATCTTAACCTCCTAACCCATAAGACGTAAAAGTTAACCCGATCGGAATTACAGCGCAAGCACTGACAACTCTACACAATTAAAACCAAAAAATCATTTATTTCTTCCAAATTACTTAAAAATCAGAAGGCAAAAATACTTTTCATACTGTCAAGTTGCGATAATACCGAAGTTCTTCTACAATCCCTCTCTGTTTCTATGTTATTTTCTAGTTTCCAAAAAGGGAGTGTTTACATTGTCCAAAGAGAAAAGCCTCACACTACAAGAAATGATGGCAGCAATCCTAAAATTTTGGAACGATTACGGGTGTGTGATACATCAGGGGTATGATTTGGAAACTGGAGCAGGGACTTTCAATCCAGCAACGTTTCTGAGAGCCCTGGGACCCGAACCATACAAAACGGCCTACGTAGAACCGTCAAGGAGACCCCAAGACGGACGTTATGGAATGCATCCTAATAGATTACAAAACTATCACCAGCTTCAAGTCATCCTTAAGCCTGCTCCGGAGAACCTCCAAGAACTCTTTTTGGACTCTTTAAAGTCTATCGGCTTAGATCTCAGAGAGCATGATATCCGCTTCGTTCACGACGACTGGGAAAATCCAACCATTGGTGCATGGGGGTTAGGTTGGGAAGTTTGGCTAAATGGAATGGAAATCACTCAGATGACTTACTTCCAATCGGTTGGCAGCAAGACTTTAGAGACTATCAGCGGAGAAATCACTTACGGAATCGAACGAATTGCTATGTATTTGCAAAAAAAGAATTCCGTGTACGACATCATGTGGAATGATTCTTTGACGTACGGGGATATTGTCCACGACTTTGAAAAAACATGGAGCTACTACAACTTTGATGAAGCCAATACAGAGATGTGGTTACGCCATTTTGAAGATTTTTCTGAAGAAGCTACTCGCTGTGTGGCAGTCAATCTACCTGTATCCGCTTACGATTTTGTTATAAAAGCCTCCCATGCCTTTAATATTTTGGATGCCCGAGGGGTTATTTCTGTTACAGAGAGGACTCGCTATATATCTCGTATTCGCCAACTGGCCAGAGCTGTAGCAGACTCCTATGTCAAATGGAGAGAAACTCTAGGGTTCCCTCTGCAGAAAAAGGCGGCACAGAACAGCACAAGCTGTTCTGCCTTTGAGACGTTTCCATTGGAATCCCCTCAAGATTTCGTCTTAGAAATTGGTTCAGAAGAATTACCAGCCTCCTTTGTCCCTATCGGAATAAAAAATCTAGAATGTGCTATCAGCTCTCTTCTCAAGGAGAACGGCATCTCCCATTCAGGGGTTACTGTTTTTGGAAGCCCTAGAAGGCTGACTGCATATGTCCGAAATATGGCAGCCTTTTCTGTCAAAGATCAAGAGGAAAAAAAAGGTCCTCCCCTAGCCTCCCTTTACGATGAAAACAAAGCAATTACGGAATGCGGAAAGAAATTTTTTGAATCTCAAGGTCTCTCTGCTCCGCTTTTTGAAGATCTCCCTTCTCTTGCTCAATATGAGCTTAGAAAAATAAAAAATGTCGACTATTTATTTTTAATTCATCCTTCCTCCTCTCGACCAAGTGCTGAGATTTTAATAGAAACTCTTCCTCTTCTGATAAAAGAAATGAAGTTCCCTAAAAAAATGGTTTGGGACGAGAGTAATTTTGAATACGCTAGACCTATTCGATGGCTCCTTGCTCTGCACGGCTCTTCTGTTATCCCCGTACGGGTGGGTAAAATTGTAGCGAGCAACAAAACATATGGACACCGTCAACTATCTCCAGCTTCTATAGAGATTACTAGTGCTAATGAGTACGAAGCCCTATTAGAGAAGTCTTATGTTATTGTTTCTCAGCATGTTCGCAGGACAATGATAGAATCAGGACTAGACAAAATATGCGCGGAATATAACCTACAAGTGGTATCAAAAAATAAGCTCTGCGAAGAAACCTGTTACCTGAGTGAATACCCTTTCATTGCGAAAGCCTCTTTTGACAAGAAATTTTGTTCGCTGCCCGTAGAGCTTTTAACAGCGGAAATGATCCAACACCAAAAATATTTCCCGCTCAAAACCCTTGAGAACGAGATTTCCAATATATTTGCTATTGTTTGTGACAATACTCCAAACTCTATCATTATCGAGGGCAATGAAAAAGCCCTAGTCCCTAGGCTAACGGACGGTAGGTTCCTATTTGAACAAGATTTGAAAACCCCTCTAGAATATTTTGTAAACAAGCTGCATTCTGTTACCTTCATTGAAGGACTTGGATCCCTTCACGACAAGGTAGAACGATTGAAGAAACATGCTTCTGTTCTCCAAAAATTGATTCCCTTATCTGGAGGAAAAGATTTAATTTCGTGCGTTACTTACTGTAAGGCAGATTTAGTTTCCTCCGTCGTAAATGAATTTCCAGAACTTCAAGGAATCATGGGGAAATATTACGCTAGAAATGCTTCTCTTCCTGATGACGTTGCTATCGCCATTGGCGAGCACCTTTGTCATATAACCCAGGAAAAGACAATTTCTCCTTTAGGAGCTTTATTATCTCTTACTGACCGAGTTGACAACATACTAGCTTGTTTCCTACTGGATTTAAAGCCTTCGTCTTCCCAAGACCCTTATGCTCTGAGGCGACAGTCACTAGAAATTCTCTTGCTCTTGAAAATGTTGAAAGCCCCAGTCGATCTTCGGGAGATACTATCAAACTGTTTGGAGCATTTTCCTCTTAGAGGAAACTCTCCGGAAAATCTTATTGAAGAGGTTCTTTCTTTTATTTTAGGCAGACTAAAAACTCTACTTTCTTCTTCTTTAGAATGCTCTAAAGAGGAGGTTTCTGCTGTTATGGAAAACGCCATGACAACCCCAAACCCTGTTTTATTATTCGACAGAGCTCAAAATCTAAAAAACTTCAGAGCTCTTTCTAAAGAAAAAATGACTAAAATACTCACGGGATATAAGCGTTTAAAAAATATCCTCGCATCCATAAGAAGTTCTTCCGAGGAACCTTTCTGTCCGGAGTTATTGGGAACAGATCAAGAGGTTTCCTTACTACAATTTTTATCACAAAAAAGACTTGATTCTCTCGATCTTCAAGGAGGAACTTACTTCTCCCATTTAGAAACTCTAACAGAAAAAGTGAATGATCTATTAGATTCGGTTAGAATTTCCGACGGAGACGCTAAAGTTATTTGCAGCAGACGATTGTTATTAAAACAAGCTGAGGAGCAATTTAACGAGTTCTATGCTTTAGATAAGATCGGATTTTAGCTGCCACTTCTAGTAGTGAAATTCTAGGCTCTAGCTAGCAAGGCTCCGTCCTTCTCCCATTGGGCAGCGCTTTCTTCTGAAATCACTTCAGAAGAAAAGAATCCGCAGCCAATGGACTCCACTACATTAACGTACGAAGATAGTGGTCGTCTGGCAAGGACGCTGGTTCCTACGGCTTCAGAAAGATTCTCAGCGTTCTCTATAAGACTGGAAGAGCGCTGCCCCATTAAACAAAAGCAGCTTAAAAACAGGGCTAATAATAATATAAAATGAATCACCCTCATAAAAACTCAAAAATATAAAAACTACGAGGGCCTATTTTAATAGATTTTATTTATAAAATCAATTTCACAAAAAAAAACCCTGGGAGCCCCCAGGGTTTTGCAAAGAAATCTTAACTAAAACTACTCTTCATCGGAGTTTTCTTTAAAAACATCTTTTAAAAGATCTAAGACCGACAACTCATCCTCGCTCAAGCTACTTGGAATAGCCATCTGGAATAACAAGTCTTCGGACTCCGAATCCACAACAAAAATATAGCTCGTTTCTAAGAAATCACAAGCGTCTGCAAACTTTCTCTGAAAATCAGCTATACGGAATATCATAGGATCTATTTTAGGCGGATAAATCAAGGGAGATATCAAAGACGGTTGTAAAACAACTATGTTCAACAAACTATCTACGCTCTCGCCAAACGATATATTTCCAGAAAAGAACGGCGAAAAGATAGTAGAAGGTTCTTTCGAAAACAAAACGACAATAAGAGGTTTATTATTTTCTCTAGCGTTACTCAACCCAGACTCATAACTTAAAAATATGGACGTTCCTTCATTGTCTACGGCTGTCGGGGCTTCGACTGGGAAGGGACAGATAATCGGTTGAGCATTTGAAAAAGCCTTTGTACTACCGAAAACCAATCCTAACAAAGATAGGAACACAAGAATTTTGCTCATAAATTCACCTAGAATTGCAAACTTTCCAAGCAATTATCTCAAGCAGGGAGATAAAACGAAACCATTATTTCATAAAAACTGGCTCGGAAGCACAAGAACAAAGAACGTTTTTAATCAGACGTAACCCGCTTATTATCAAGGCCATCGGAATCCACCAAAGAGATGATAGGTCTGTTACCAGAAACTGTCACGTACTCCGTTAAGGAACACTCTTCTCCTTTTTGTTCTTTTTCTCTGATTGCTATGCGTAAGGCCTCTTGACCTTCCTTCCACTCTCTGTCTAAAAGTTTCTGAAGAGACCGTACAAAAACTTTAGACACATCTGAAATATCTACCAACCTTTTGGTTAAAAGCTCCAGCACCTCCTCATCTTCTATCAAATGTAAAGCTCCTTCTGAAGACATACATTCCTTATGCCTTCGGTAATAACTCACCAATGCTTTGAATAGATTACGACAAGCATCATGCCTAAAGTTGGATTCTCCTAAATACTTTTCAACAGTTTGAAAAATAGAAATCTCTCTTCCTTTGCAGAAGATCATACAACGTAGAACATCTGTTTCCATAATTAAGTTTGCATCAAAGATCTCTTTTATTTTCCCATTAGAAGAAACCACTTTAGCAAAAATAGGGTCCGCATAAAAAGGCCCCTTCCCAACAACTAGCTCTTCAGGCACTTTCATTAATGAAGCCAATTTCTTTAAACTTTCGTGAACAACTAAAGGGTTTCCCCATTTTTTAATTTTCGCTGAAATTGTCTCAATAATTGCAGCCTTTTCTACTGGAGAAGCCGAGCTACACTTAGATCTTGATGAGAACAACATGAAGGCGAGGTACTCTTCCCCGTTGTTGATTAAATCAACTAATTTTTCCACTCCTTTAGAGATCAAAAATGAATCAGGGTCTTCTCCTGAAGGCAATAAGCAAACAAACACCGCTATTCCAGATTGCTGACAAAGGTCTCCGACTTTCAATGCTGCTGCCCTACCCGCCTGATCTCCGTCAAATAGAAGGTACAATCTCTTTACTCCCAACTTTTCCAACTCCCGAACATGCTCCTCGGAGAAAGCTGTTCCCTGAGTTGCCAGGGTACAATTAAACCCAGATTCTATCATCTGAAGACAGTCTACTTGACCTTCTACTAATATAGCTCTTCCTTCTTTGGCTATCCGTCTCCGAGATAAATCCGCCCCAAAAAAGGTGCGAGACTTTTTAAAAATAACTGTTTCAGGAGAATTTACATACTTCCCCCCATAGGTATTGGGAAGAAATTTTCTAGAAGAAAAACCTATGGTCCTTCCCAAAAGATCTCGAATTGGAAAAACAATTCGGTTAGCGAAAAGGAGATGCTTTTCCTTAATAATTCCTGCTCGAATAAGAAAATCTCTACGAACACCTCTTTCTTTGGCCATCTGCAAAAACAGAGCACTACTTGGAGCATATCCAATACGAAATCTGTTTATAGTGTCTGGAGCAATACCTCTAGCGAATAAATATTTTTGCGCTTGATGACCTTCGGGTAAAAATCTGATACAATAGCAAAAGATTTTTTCTGCTTCTGCACAGGCCTCTCGAAGTTCATTCTTCTCGCTACTAGATTCCTGTGACCCCTCTTTAGCTTGTAAGACCAACTTCACTTGAAACTTTTTAGCCAAAAGAATCACAGCTTCTGTGAAAGAATATCCTTGATGCTGCATAAGAAAAGTTAGCGCATCTCCACTCGCCCCACAACCGAAGCAACGATATCTGGAAGTTGCTGGATTCACTATAAACGAAGGTGTTTTTTCGCTATGAAAAGGACAGCAAGATTTGTAAGTGGCTCCCGATTTTCTCAAAGAGATATGTTCTGAAAGCACTTCTACAATATCTAAGGATTGTCTCAAATTATCTAAACTTTCTTCTGTGTACATTTTAACACCCCATAACTTGAGGGCAGCAGAAAATCACCCGCGGTAAGAACACCCAATATCTAGCAATAGTAGAAACTTAAACCCTTCAATAGATATAATACCCATAGTACATATAAACAGAGTAGAATAATTACCGTCTCTCGAGAATTTCAACATCTTGTAGCCCTATGACCGTAGAAAGAAAGCTGACCCCCATGATGGAGCAGTGGCATAATTGTAAGAAAAAAGCCGGAGAGTCTTTGTTACTGTTTAGACTAGGAGACTTTTATGAAGCTTTTTATGAAGATGCTAAACTTCTAGCAGATAATTTAGAGCTGACCCTAACACAAAGGCAAGGGATCCCCATGGCTGGGATTCCGGTTTTGCACATAGATTCATACGTTGACAAGCTTGTTGCTAGAGGGTTTAAAATTGCCATTGCTGAGCAAGAGTCTAAATCTATAACTAAAGGGCCTTTAAATAGAGACATTTCTCGATTCATTACTCCGGGAACTTTACTAAATTCGTCTTTACTCTCAGAAAAATCCAATAATTACATAGTAGCTTTAGACAGAGTAGGATCTTTGTTCGGGCTAGCAGCTCTGGATATCTCCACAGGGGCCTTCTCTGCTTGCGAATATGACTCTATTAAAAATCTTTATGAAGAAATTTTCCGACTACAACCTAAAGAGCTCTTAACTTCGGAAAAATTTGCTCAGAAGCACTGTGATGAATTGGAGAAAATTCGGCACCACATTAACTTGTCCATTTCTGTCCATTCAGATTGGACTTTTGACCACAAACTAGCCTATGCAACGTTAACTAAGCACTTCAAAGTGTCTACACTAGACGGATTTGGACTCAAGGGCGCTGTTCCTGCTGTGAACGCTTCAGGAGGGCTATTATCCTACATCCACGACAAACTTTTGCTTCCTTTAGACCATGTATCAAAAATTTCTTCTCACAGTGAGAAAGAGTATTTATCCGTAGATAAGGCGTCCCAAATTAATTTGGAGTTACTGCGTTCAACAAATGATGACACGAGAGCTTCTTCCTTACTATCCGTAATGGACCAAACACTAACTCCCATGGGCGGGAGGCTATTACGAAACAGAATCATTCGTCCTTTTTATGATAAAGAGCGTATCCTGGCATGCCAGGATTCTGTAGAATTTCTTTTGTATAGAAAAGACTTAAGAAAATTTTTACAAAATCACCTCAAAGAAGTGCGAGACTTCGAGAGGTTGATTACCAAAATTACAGCCCAGTTAGCAACTCCAAAGGATTTAGGAGCCCTAAAAACTTCTTTATCTAGCTCTCTAGAAATCTTTAGCAAATTAACTTCTTATTCCCTCCCAGAATTTTTGTCTCTTCCTTTTGAAATTATGGAAACACTGTCTCCTCTATCTGGTCTGCTGGAAGACGCTCTCTTGCCAGAGCTTCCACTAAGAGTTTCTGAAGGCGGAGTGTTTAAGGATAGCTACCACCCAGAGATCGAAGAATTACGAAACGCAAGAATTCGCGCTCAAGTATGGATTAAAGACTATCAAGAAAAAATTCGACAGGAGACAGGAAAACGATTGAAAGTATGTTTCAATAATTTGATGGGCTACTACATTGAAGCGAGTAAAGAACAGGCTTCCGGTCTACCAGAAACATTTATCCGAAGGCAAACACGGTTAAATGCCGAACGTTTTGTTACAGAAGAACTCCAAAAATTCGAAGATAAAACTCTTCACGCTGAAGAAAATTTACAATCTTTAGAGGCTTCTTTATTTAAGAAGCTTTGCGAAGACATTGCTAAAGAAAAAAATTCTATTCTTTCTCTTGCTGAAGGTATTGCCAAATTAGACTATGTTTATTCTCTGGCCACGTTAGCTTCTAATGAAAATTACTGTCGTCCTTTAGTAGATAATGGAGACAACTTAATTATCTATAAAGGACGACACCCTGTTGTTGAGCAACTTTTACCTAACTCGACGTTCATTCCTAACGACACCATCATGCATGGAACAAGAACACGCATGATGATTCTTACTGGTCCTAACATGGCCGGAAAGTCAACCTACATTCGGCAAACAGCTCTACTAGTGATAATGGCTCAAATGGGGTCTTTTATCCCTGCAGAATCAGCCCACATAGGCATCATTGACAAAATTTTCACTCGTATTGGCGCTGGAGACAATCTCACCAAAGGAATGTCCACATTTATGGTGGAAATGGCTGAAACGGCTAATATTCTTCACAATGCCACCTCGCGTTCTCTTGTAATCTTAGATGAGATTGGACGAGGAACCAGCACCTATGACGGTATAGCAATAGCACAGGCTGTGATAGAGTATTTACTAACCACGGAGGGGAAAAAAGCAAAAACCTTGTTCGCGACCCATTACAAAGAGTTGACAACCTTAGAAGATTCTTTTCCTCAGGTAGAGAATTTTCACGCGGGCATTAATGAATCTAACTCGCAACCAGTCTTCCTTTACAAGATTATAAAAGGCCCCTCCAATAAAAGTTTTGGCATACACGTTGCCAAATTAGCAGGGTTCCCGTTATCTGTAATTGCTAGAGCTCAGGTTTTATTATCATCGATGGAAACAAGTGAAGAGCCTAAGCCTCGTAACAAAGAAAAATCCGTGCAATTAACTATTTTTTAACATTCTATGGTTAGATCCACAAAAACCATTCCAGAGTCTCCTGGGGTTTACCTTATGAAAGATTCTGAAGGAGAGGTTTTATATGTAGGAAAAGCAAAAAACTTGCGAAAGAGGGTCTCCTCTTATTTCTCCGCGAGCAAAGATTCTAGAGAACATATTTCTCATTTAATAAAAAAAGTGACGGATATAGAGACTATTTCTGTATCTAATGAGACCGAAGCAATCCTTCTGGAAAACAATCTAATAAAAAAACACTCTCCTAGATACAACATTTTGTTAAAAGACGATAAGACGTTTTTTTATCTATTTATCAACCATGAACATCCCTGGCCCAGAATCAATCTAGTTCGGGCGCATTCTTTGCCTAAAAAAACAAAACATCACTCGTTGTTTGGCCCGTACGTTAACTCTGAAGCTTGTAAAGCCCTTCTAGAAACGGTTTGCAATTTTTTTCCTTTACGCACCTGTTCTGATAAGGAATTTAGCAACAGAAAAAGACCTTGCGTGCTTTATGACATGAAGAAATGCGTGGCTCCTTGCGTTGGCTACAGTTCTCAAGGAGAGTATCAGCTGTTAATTAAAGAAGCCTTATTATTTTTATCTGGGAAGAAAACTCAAGTCATAAAGCTTCTGGAAGAAAAATTACAGTCCTTATCTGAAACATTAGAATTTGAAAAAGCTGCTGTTGTTTACAGAACCTTAAATTTAATAAAAAAATCCTTATCAAACCAAAATGTTGAACGGCATATCAATGTAGACTCGGATGTTATAGGGTTCTTCAAACACACAAAGACTGTAGTCACTCTGTTATCTTTTCGTTCAGGGAAATTGTTAGACGCAAGACACTTTTACTTCCAAGAAAACGCTCAAGAAGACGTAGACCTTTTAACATCCTTCCTCTTACAATATTACGAAAATTCCCCTCAACTGCCTCAAGAAATTTTAGTTCCCATTCCTCTTCCTTCCGTCTTATCTAAAATTCTTCAGAAAAACTCCTCGGTGAAAATCTTATGTCCTCTGAGGGGTTATAAAAAGAGTATGATAGCTTTAGCTCTTCAAAATGCTGAAGAATACTTCGAATCAAAAGAAGCAGAATCTCCTATTCATCTCCAACTTCAAGAACTTTTGCAATTATCTAACCTTCCTAAAAGGATAGAATGTTACGACAATGCCCACACATCGGGCTCTGCAGCTGTGGGAGGATTTATAGTCTGGAAAGACGACCGATTTATAAAACAAGATTACAGAGCCTTTCTTATCAATACCGAAGCGCAGTCAAACGACCATTTCCTTCTTGAAAAAGCCCTTCGAAAAAGATTTTGCTCATCAAAACCGATCAAAATCCCCGACTTAATAATCGTAGACGGAGGAAAAGGTCATTTTGCCACAGCAAAAAGAGTTCTCGACGACCTAAACCTTAACAACATAGATCTTCTCTCCATAAGTAAAGAAAAAAGCAACCACAGCAAGGGTCTTTTAAATGAGCGCATCTTTGGTCTGCATTTTCCTAAAGGCCTTTCTTTACCTACAACTTCTCCCTTACTGCATTTTATACAGCGCATTCGAGATGAAGCTCACAGGTTCATACTATCTTTTCATAGAAGGCGCAGGGCTAAAAGCACCTTACAATCTCAAATAAAAATTCCCGGGATAGGCCCAATTAAGATGACAAAACTACTGAGGCGGTTTAAAAGTCCCGCAGCAATCCTTTCTGCGACACCAGAAGAACTGCTACTAGTCCCTGGAATCACAAGGAAAGACGTATTTAACATAACAAAATATTCTAAAGAAAACTCTTGAAGGAAGAAGCAGGCAGCGTGGTGATTTTTCAATCACCAGACCTGCAACACAATCAGAGAAAAGGCTGTAGCTACTCTATAATTTCCTCGTCCCCTTCACCTAAGAGCAAGGGTTCTACCAACTCTTTTTCTCCTTCATCTATTTCGTCTCTGGCTTCTTCAGCATTTTTATCCTTAGGTTGGCTTAATCCCTTGATAATGACATGAACAGAAGCCACATGCAATCCTGTAAACTCAGAAATCTCAGAGACAACTTTTCCCTGAATTTCATCTGTTTTTTCTGGAATAGACACCCCATATTCCACATTAACTTCCACTTTAACTTTAACTAAGTGATTTTTAGTGTCCTGTTCAACATAGATTCCCTTCATTCTCTCAATATCTCTACCGAACAAAGTATCGATCAGATTTCCTCCTAACAGAGAAACTCCCTCAATTTTTGCTAGGCAATGCAAGATGATCACCTGAATGACCCGAGTTTCTATATCTCGACTAAAAACTGTCTCAGGGAACTCAATTTCCTTTACATCCAGCTTCAAACTTTGCTTTTCTCCCATAAAAGTACTCCCTTTTTGCTCTATTTCACTAGCATGAAATAGACATCACAGAAATAATAAGATCTAGATGATAGTCTAATATTCAAGCGGTTAATATGCTACCCTCAATCCTTCCTGGTTTCTTTTTTATTTTTTATGCAGTCATAGCTTTTCTTGGCGCTTACTTGGCTATTCGGAAAGGAAGAAATCCCCTGGGATGGTTCTTGGGGACGCTTTTCCTTGGTTTTTTTGGAATCTTTCTTCTCCTTATTTTACCTCCAAAGAACAGTCCAGAACAAGAAAATTCGAAGCCTGATGACAACACTGATTTTTTTCAAAGTTTAGATTCTTCGGATCCCGAGAATGTTAACGATAACCTTTTTCTTTCTCCTGATGTGCATTCTGTTTTAGACAAAGGTCAGGATGAACAAACAGAAAGTCCAAAAAAGTCCTGCGAGGAAGACCAATGGTTTTACTTAGATCTCAATAAAAACACAATAGGGCCCCTTTCATACGAGGATCTCTGCAAAGAGATTCAGACTATAGGCTCCAGGCCTGAGGACTGGAAAAAAATATGGGTATGGAAGAAGGGAATGAAAGACTGGGAGAGAGCTGGGAATCTAAATACAACAGGAGAGTCAGAGAATTAGGGAAAGAGAACGATAAAGGAGCGGGAGCCCGCTCCTCAAAGATTTTTTACCAACTAGACTTGACGATTCCAGGAATTTCACCCATGGAGGCCATCTGCCTAAAGCAAATTCTGGAAATTTGGAACTTTCTCAAGAAGCCTTTTGGCCGACCGGTTAGCTGGCAACGATTGTGCAAACGAATACTGGCTGTATCTCGTTTCATCTTATTAAGAGCGATTCTAGCCTGCTCTTTTTCTTCTTCACTAGCAAACAAGCTCTTAGCTAAAGCCCTCAACTCCGAACGCTTCTTAAAATTTCTATCTACTAGTTTTCTACGCTTTTTCTCTCTAGCGATTGCAGATTTTTTAGCCATATCCTAATCCTAAAAATTATTTTTTACGCGCAGGCCCACGCTGTCTTTGTTTGCGGTTAGGGTCTTTTTTATTGATGACATAAAGACGACCGCACCTGCGTACTAACTTGTCTCCTTTAGAGGGATCTGCTTTGATAGATGAACTAACCTTCATAAACAACCTTATAAAACATCTTCGGCTAACTAAGGCGACCTTATGCTCCTAGAACACGGAAAGAGTTCCAACCAGGAAGCACAACAGAGCAATATAGGGGATACTTTATTGCGTTTCGTTTTTTTTTTCAACTAATTCCAATTTAGAAAATTGCTTTCTTTTCTCTTAGTGAGAGCGGGAAAAAAGGGGGGTGGTTTTTATTGATGTTTATTTACGCAAATTGATACCATTGTCGCCTGTTCGATCAGCGTTTCTCTCTCTGAAATCGAGAGATTCGTGCAAAATATTGAGAGGTTTATCGTGAAACGCACTTATCAACCTAGTAAAAAAAAGCGTCGCTCTTCTGTAGGGTTTCGAAAGCGCATGCAAACAAAGGGTGGTAGAAAACTTTTGAACCGCCGGCGGCGGCATGGTCGACATCTTTTGATTGATCTATAGTGTGAGTTCTTTTTCCTTACCAAAGAAGTTTCGTATCCTTAAGCGGAAACAATTTCTCTATACGCAGCGTCAAGGGACTTGTTTCCGTGGCAGGCAGGCTCTTTTCTATGTGACTCTGTCAAAGAAAAGTTCTGCCAGACTGGGTATCACTGTTTCAAAAAAATTTGGAAAGGCTGTAGCAAGAAATTCTTTCAAAAGAAAAGTTAGAGAAGCTTTTCGTCACTCTCGACCATCTCTACCCTCCTGCAGCATAGTAGTCATGCCGCAATCAAGCTCTGTCATGCCCTCCGTGCAAAGCTTGTTCGATGACTTCTTGAACTGCATTCCAAAAATCAAACAAATGAATCTAGACAGCTGTTCTAGGAACAGCACTCCTGATCTTTAATGTAGTCCAAAGACTGCGATATGTGAGAGCGAACATTGTTTGGAGCAAATTCGTATGCTACCTCCGCATGCTTCCTCGCAAAATCCCATTGATCAGATTCAGAATAAAACTGCGCTATCATCATCTCAATACGCCAAACGTTTTCTTTATCCTGTCTTCCAAATTGGGCCAAATAAGACTCTAAAGGTGCTATGACTTGGCTAGAATCTTGACGAACGCCCTCCTTAGATCTTTTTGCCAATTCCTGAAACTCTATAAGAGCCACAGTGAAATGTGTTTGCCTTTCATTCTTAGGATCTTTAGAAAGCAACCTTTTCTTTAATTTGACGCATTCCTCTGTATCCATCTTACCGCCTTCAACTAGAAGACGAAACTGCTCAGATAGAAAGAAGTAGTCATCTTCCTTCACTCCAAGAGAAAGGATATTCTTAATAATATCCCTACGACCTAATTCTTGAGCCAAATCATAACACTCTCTCAACTCTTCTAAAGAAAGTTTATGAAGAACTGGCAACGCTTTTTGTAAAAGCTCGTCGCTCTTCATAATGTGCTGCAAATGACCCGCCAACCCTTCACCAGATTCATTACCAAAAGAGATTACACGAAAAACTTCTCTTTCTTCTTTAGTCAGCAATACCAGACAAGGAAACTCATCAACATGAAAGCGTTCTTTCAGCGCCATGTTCTGTTTACGAATAGCCTCATCTAAGTTCTTGTGCCTTGGAAAATCTATTTCCAAGCAAACGAACGCACTTTGAATTTTAGAAATAAATGCTGGATTAGAAAGAACTTCTCGCTTGATCTTCATGCAAGATCCACACCAGTCTGATCCGGAGAACAGTACC
Organism: Chlamydiifrater phoenicopteri; assembly: GCF_902807005.1. Lineage (NCBI taxonomy): Bacteria > Pseudomonadati > Chlamydiota > Chlamydiia > Chlamydiales > Chlamydiaceae > Chlamydiifrater > Chlamydiifrater phoenicopteri. Next base: position 15,199 of record NZ_LR777658.1, on the reverse strand, counting down.
AGAAGCCCTTTGTGACTATCTTTGGCTTTTTTCAAAGCATCCTGATAGTTTGTGTACCAAAAATTTGAGGAGGCTTTCTGTTTCTCTGGAGCAGCATGAGCAACGGTATTTACACAAAGCAATAGGGATAATGAGCGGAGTAACCTAACGTTCTTAAACCTTCTTACTAATACCACTAGCGCCTCTCCTTAAAATGGTCATCTTCCTTGACTCGGCGATCCATTTTGACCGCTCTCTAGAAATTCTGTTATATAATCTTTTTTTTGATTAAAACAAAACTAAAAAACGGAACCAGTAGACAAGTTTAAAAAAAAATACTTCATAACTCAAAATAAAGCTACGAATTAAACGTCTGCCTTTGCTTTTTTCAACAAACAAATTATAATCAGGAGAATCTCAAACAGATAAAATAGTGCGCAAGCCAATTTATGAATACTCCCTCCACCACCGATCTCCGCCTTTTTCTTCACAATACTTTATCAGGGAAAAAAGAGCCTTTCTCTTGTTCTAAAGAAGTTCTCTTATATACATGTGGACCTACCGTATACGACTATGCTCACATAGGCAATTTTCGCACCTATGTTTTTGAAGACATTCTAAAACGTTCTTTAAAATACTTTGGGTACAAAGTTCGTCACGTAATGAATATTACAGATGTCGACGACAAGACAATAAGGCGGGCTACTGAAAGAAATGAGACGCTAAAAACCTACACAGAGAAATATATAGAAGCCTTTCTACAAGATGTAGATCAATTGGGAATAGAAAGAGCCGACATATACCCAAGAGCCACTGATTACATTTCTGAAATGATCTCATTCATCGAAATTCTTATAGACAAAGGTGTTGCCTACATAGGTTCTGACCACTCTGTTTATTTTTCCGTTAGCAAATTTCCCAGATACGGAAAATTGTCCGATCTTAACCTTTCAGAGCTCTCTTCTACAAGTCCGACAGAGTTGGATGAATACGAAAAAGACTATGTTGGAGACTTCGCTCTATGGAAGTCATACAACAAAGAACGAGACGGCAATATTTATTGGGAAAGCCCTTGGGGTAAAGGACGCCCAGGATGGCATATAGAGTGTTCCACTATGGCGATGCATACTCTTGGACAAACTATAGACATTCATGCTGGGGGCGTAGACAATATTTTCCCCCACCATGAGAATGAAATTGCTCAGTCAGAAAGTTTGACCGAGAAGGATTTTAGTCGATTCTGGATGCATTCAGAGCATCTTCTGGTAAACGGCAAAAAAATGTCGAAAAGCTTAGGCAACTTTTTTACGTTGAGAGATCTTTTAGACAAGGGCTATCAAGGGAAAGAGATTCGTTTTCTGCTTTTACAAAGTCATTATCGCATGCAACTAAATTTTACTAAAGATTCTTTAGATGGCTGCTGCAGCGCTTTACGTCGATTAGAATCCTTCGTAAACCGCTTAAAATCCATCCCAGAAATAACTAGCCCAACCCCTGTGCGAGAGCTTGTACTTACTATTACTAACAAATTTATGACCTCATTTACAACAGCTCTTGGCAATGACCTTAATATAGCTGTAGGAATCGCTTCTCTTTTTGAACTAGCGAAGGAAATAAACGAGCTGCTATGCGCAAAAGACATTTCTTATCAGGAGTCGCAAGTCATTTTGGATGCTTTAAAACGAGCTAATTCTGTTCTAAACATCCTCTCGCTGGAGTCTAAAAAAACCCCTATTCCAGAAAATGTTGTGTTACTAGCACAAAAACGAGATGAAGCAAGAAAAGAACGCAATTGGTTACTAGCGGACTCCCTTAGAGAACAGATCTCTCTGCTAGGCTATGAAATAAAAGACACCAAGGGAGGATATGAACTAACCCCCTTGGGAAAATAGCATTTCTATTTTAAAGAATCTTCTTCTACGGCCTCTTCTTCGATCGAACTTGCCGACACTTTTTTCATTAAGGGGAAGTACAAGACATCCCTAATAGAGGCGGCATTTGTCAATATCATTGCCAACCTATCTATACCAATACCAAAACCTCCGGCAGGAGGCATCCCCTGACAAAGAGCCTCTATAAAATCCTCATCTATAGGATGACACTCTCTCCCAGGAACGAGCTCTTTTCTTAATAACTGCTCTTCTAAAAGTTTCCTCTGCTGTATAGGATCGTTAAGCTCACTGTATGCATTACAAAGCTCTTTCCCTAAACAAAAACTTTCAAAACGTTCAACAAACTGCCCGTCACCGGAACGTAAAGTTTTGCAAAGAGGCGTTGTCTCTATAGGGTGGTCTGTTATGTGATGCGGCTGCATGAGATCGTTGGAAACTAACTCATCAAATAACATTGCTATCAATAATCCCCTTGGGGCACTACAGAATTCTTCTTCTTTTAAAGTAGTTCTCCCTCGCAACTCGTCTCTTAATACTGCATCACTACAGAGATCTACATCAAGATTTGCATACTGCTTAAGGCTCTCTTTCATAGTCATACGAATCCATGGAGCCTTAAAATCTATAGTTTGTTCTCCATGTTTTGCGTGTGAATAGGTCACAACAGTGCTACCGTCATTAATTTCTTTGACTACACTTTCTACAAGATTTTCAACAAACACCATAACATCATTGTAGTCAGCATAAGCAGCATAAGCCTCTATCATCGTAAACTCTGGATTATGAGTCCTATCTATGCCTTCATTACGGAAAACTTTTCCTATTTCGTAAACACGCTGAGTGCCTCCGACAAGGATTTTCTTGAGAGCTATCTCTAACGAAATTCTCAAAAACATGTCCGTGTGTAAAGCATTCACCCGCGTGATAAAAGGCTCAGCCTCTGCGCCTCCATAGGTCGCTTGCAGAATGGGCGTCTCCACCTCTATAAAGCCATGATTATCCATGTAGTTTCTGATCAATTTAAGAATTCGACTTCTTGTTAGAAATGTTTTCCTAACCTCTTCAGAAGATGCCAAATCCATCCATCTTTTTCTATAACGAACCTCCTTATCGCTAAGCCCAGAATGCTTATCCGGGGGGGAAAGTAGCGCTTTAGCCAGCAAGGTAACCGTCTCAACAAGAATTGTAAGCTCTCCAGAATGCGTTAAAAATAGATAGCCCTCTATTCCTAAAAAATCTCCTAGATCCAGTTTTTTTTCTATGAACTTCATAGGAGTGATGTCTTGATCCTCTCCTAAACCATCTACACGACTAAAATCACGGTTAAACATGATTTGGATGTTATGATTGCCATCAAGGATCCGCCCAAAAGCATTTTTCCCCATAGCTCGGAATAATACTAACCTACCAGCCACACGTACTTTAGGTGTCTGCTTCGATAAAGCCGCTTCACTATCTCCTATGGAGCCAATATCTTGGGAGCATAGATTTTCAACACTTTCTATGTTGGCAAACTTATAAGGATAAGGATTAATACCCCTTTCACAAATTTCTTTTAATTTCTCAGAGCGATAAAGAAAATCCTCGCGGTCAGCATAGGGGGGCTTTGATAACATAAAGTGCATTCCTTCTCTTTCATAAAATTACATTCCCTCGAGAAATAAACCAAACGAGGGCAGCATTTCCCTAGTATACGCTTTTTAAACAACAAAAATCCAGATGCGTATGAAAGAAGTTGGGATGGGTTTAGAGTTAGATTTTCGATCCTAGAAGAAACCTCTTCTAAAGAGGAATCTCCCAGGGATCTTAGCGAGACAAGAAAAAAACTTTTACAACCCTGTACTTTGGGTTACTTTATAGACAATTCTCTCTTTAACTTAGAAATATAGGGTCTTGCCCCTCCTTGTTCATATCCTTGTCGAGAAAGCACCTTTCCTTCAGAGTCAATGAATACCAACTCAGGAAACCCATTAACATTATATTTCTGTTTTAACAAACGATTCTGTTGTTTGGTAGATTCATCCAGAGGAGTCGACTGAGGAAAGTCCACCAACACCATGTGCAAATGTTTTCTAGAAAAGTTAGCAAACTCTGGGGTACTCATAATCTGTTTCTCCATACGAATACACCAAATACACCAATCAGATCCGGTAAAGAACAAACATATGGGCTTCCGATCTCTTTGGGATGCTTCTGTTGCTTCCTTTAGACTTTCCCATGCAATTGCTGCATGATCTTTTTTATGCATAGAGGCGCCGTCATAACTAACTTTTTTCAAAGAGTTCTTACCTGTCCCTCCATAACAACAAGAGACTGAAAACAAACAAAAAACAGCCACAAAAACTTTAACTAACACTCTCATAAAAACCCTGAGTAATTTTATACACGTTCATGTCTACAAAAAGTCACATCCTCCAGTTATTGCCAGAATAAAAATAAAATCCAAAGAAAAAAACAAACACAAGATCTAATGGAGCAATAAATCCAACAGAGGATATAGTGGAGACTTTAGCTCTAAAGAAACCTCGCTGACGATGGACAAATCTGTTACTTACTTGCTTGATTGTTTAGCTGCTAACATTGAAGACTTCTACTACCATGTCGAGAAAACAACAGAGACGTTGTCTCCTCTGGCAATAACAAAACCTAAAAAAACTTCTCAATCTTTTAAAGCAGCCAATCAACCTTCTCGTCCCACAAGTCCAGTAAAGACTACGCTTCTTGACCCAAAGAGCTCTCACGTATCCCAGAAATCTCTGCCCAAGAACGCGCCTACAACGACATCTTATTCCTTAAAGCTACCCTCACCAAAAAAGCCCGTATACAATAGTACTAATTGGGAACTATCGTTATCTCCTGTGGACCCCACAGATGATATATCAAGACTTTCCTTTGCTTCTTTAAAAGATAAAGCTCTCTCAGAGATGATCATCCCCTGTGCTATTTTTTCTCATAGAGAAGACAGTGAAGAAGTTGTCTTTGTTTCACGTTTGGCTAAAGTTATAACCCAACGCTTATTCCCTGCTAGGTGTGTTTTCATTCACTCGGCAGATACTTTAGAACAATTACTACCTCAGCACCCTCTAACATTATTGTCTCCTATACTAACCCAGCAATACTTTCCTAATACTTCCCCTCATTCCTCTTTTTCTTACAATAAAGAATCTCTTGTAATCCCTATCTACTCTTCTGAAGAATACGCCAACAATACTGGATTAAAGAAAGACTTATGGGCAATATTAAGCAAACTACCTTTCGTCGATACGCTGAAGTAATTGTTGGATCCACAATTAATAAAATTTTGGATTACGGCATTCCTGAAAATTTGGAAACAGAAATTTTCAGAGGTTCGGTCGTCTCAGTGCCTCTGCGCGGATCTCAAAAAGCGGCCATAGTCATTCGGACTAAAACTGAAACTAAAAGTCCCTATGTTTTTCCAATTATCAACAATATTGATTCAGGAATTACTCTCTCAGAAGATTTGTTAGAACTTATTATCTGGATGAGTAAGTATTACTTTTGCCCGCTAGGAAAAATGTTAAAACTAGTAATTCCCAGCAAAGCTCAAACAGTAGTGCAACCCAAGGAGCACTACTTAGTATCTTGTTTAAAATCAAAATCCAAAATACGAGCTCTCATTCGAGAAAAAGGTTCTACAGACTCTCCCCAGGTTAGAGTCCTCCGAACATTACTCTACTCTACACATTCCTTAACATTAGCAGAGCTAATAAAAGAAGCTAGCGTCTCTACTTCACCCGTTCTTTCTCTTGAGAAGGCGGGTGTTATTAAAATAGTCTCTAGCTCTGAATACGATTTGCAATTAAATAACGTAGAATTTTTTCTTCCAGAATCCAAAACTCTAACAACGGAACAATCTCTGGCTGTTCAAAAAATTTCTCACTCCTTAGAAAAAGCTCAATTTCTAACCCATCTTCTTTTTGGAGTCACTGGAAGCGGAAAAACTGAAATATATTTCCAAGCTATAGAAAAAACTAGAGAACTGGGGAAAAGCTCCATATTCCTTGTCCCAGAAATAGCCCTTACTGTGCAAAACATGGATTTATTCCGTGCCCGTCTAGGGAAAAAAGTTGCTATCCTCCACCACAAATTGAGCGATAGCGAGAAAAGCAAAACTTGGCAGCAAGCTTCTGAAGGAGCTATAGACGTCATACTAGGGCCCCGTTCAGCCTTGTTTTGTCCTTTAAAAAATCTTGGGCTTATCATCGTTGATGAAGAACATGATCCCGCTTATAAACAACAAGAAAGCACTCCCTGCTACCAAGCTAGAGATGTAGCTGTCATGCGCGGAAAACTAGCAAACGCCACGGTCTTACTTGGAAGTGCAACTCCTAGTATAGAAAGCTACTACAATGCTTTATCGGGAAAGTATCAATTGCTAACCCTTTCTAATCCTGCTGTTAGCCTAATCCCTCCAAAAGTTTCTTTGATAAACATGAACGAGGAACTAGAAAAATCTCACTCTTCAACATTGTTCACCCAACCTGTAATCAATGGAATAGAAGAGCGATTAAAAAAAGGAGAACAAACCGTTATTTTCTACAATCGCAGAGGGTATTACACGAGTGCTCTCTGTTCCTCTTGTCAACATGTTATAAAATGCAAACACTGTGATGTTACTTTAACCTTTCACAAAAAATCTAATACTCTAGCCTGCCATTTGTGCAACTATGCCATCTCTCCGCCACCAACAAAATGCGAACAATGTGGAGATTCCATGTCATTGGTTTTTCGCGGCATGGGAACAGAAAAGATAGAGAAAGCTTTATACGCTATCTTCCCTTCTATACGAATCATCCGCATAGACTCTGACACCACCCGAAGCAAAAATGCTCATGATGAACTTTTCCGCCAATTTTCTACGGGTAAAGCCGATGTTCTCATTGGGACACAAATGATTGCAAAAGGAATGAATTGTCCCTCTGTTACTCTATCTGTGATTCTTAACGGAGACTCGGGGTTACACATTCCAGACTTCAGAGCTTCAGAGCAGGTCTTCCAATTAATCACTCAGGTAGCAGGACGATCTGGAAGAGGTAAACTTTCTGGAGAAGTTCTTATCCAAACCTTTTTACCCGATCACTCTACCATCCTGGCTGCAGTTGCGAGAGACTACTCTACATTTTATCATAGAGAACTTCCTGGAAGAGAGTTATGCGATTTTCCACCCTTCCAAAGGCTTGTCCGATGTATCTTTATAGGGAAAAATTCCGAGGAGACCTTGTCTGAAATCAAAAAAGTTCACTTATTATTAGCAAAAAGACCTTCCCCAGATTTTCAAATTATGGAAATTACTTCTTGTGGCTACTCTAAAATCAAAGATTTCTTTCGATATCAATTTCTGATTAAAGGAAAACAAATTATGCGTATTAACGGATCTTTGCAAAAAGCTCTATTTGACGCAAAACTCTCTGGAAAAGTGAAGTTTATGATCGACGTCGATCCTACAACGACCTTTTTCTAACAAATTCTCCACAACCCTAAAGAGAGTGTCTATATCTCGATAGCTATTAAACGCATGCAAATTAATCCGAACGGAGCTCACGGATTCGGATTCAAAAATACCAACTTGAATATTATGTTCCTTTAGAGCCTCTACCCAATCCAAAGCATGCTGACGCTCTGAAAACCTTATCGACTGCACACATCCTGGCGAGCTATCTGAGACAAAGGAAGAGAAATAATTCCTTAAATTGAAAATTTGTTTTCTTAGAGAGTTTCCAAAAGTTTTAAAGTGTTCGTAAGCTCTGTCTATCACTACGAGCGCGTGCAAAGGAAGTGCTGTAGAAAACATTATAGGAGTACCTTTTTCCATGATATCTTCTCTAACGATCTTAGAAGAAAGGATAGCAGCCCCAAATCCCCCGAAGGATTTACCATAAGTGACTAGTACCGCGTAAACATCCTTTCTAAAATCTTCAGACCCAAAACCTTTACCTTCACATCCGTGAATACCTAAAGCATGAGCTTCGTCAAAAATTAAAAGAGCTTCATATTTTTTCGACAGAGCGACGACCTCGTTGAGAGGAGCTAACGAACCGTCTGACGAATAAACCGTAGAAATGAAAATGAATATGCGATTACATCCTTTTTCTCTGTACTTAATCAATAGTTTTTCTAAATGCTCCATATCATTGTGCAGGAAAGACTCTTGCTTTCCAGAAATGATCAAACTTCCTTCGCGAATAGATACATGTACACCTTCGTCCCACAACATCACATCATCGACTTCAGAAACTAGATAACACAAACTTAAATTAGCCATGTAACCGCAGTGTGCGATAACTGCGGATTCAAAACCGTGATACTTTGCTATTTTTTCTTCCAGTATGGATTGAAATGGATGTCCACCTACAATACGACGAGATCCTGTCGATCCTTGCATCACTTTTGGATAAGAATGTACTATCTCTAAATATTTGTCCTGAACTGCTTGCTGAAGCATGGAAGACCCAGCAAATCCTAAAAAATCATTGGAAATAAAATCTATAGACTGACTCGCCATATGAAATAATCAAAAACCTTTTTATTTATTCTCTAACCACTTACTAAGCAATACATAATTAGGCTTCCCTATCCCAGATAAAGGGATAGCCTCTAGCTTCTGAACATCCGAGATTTTTACCACGCTACACGTCCCGGCCTGTTTAAGGGCTTCATTCACTTCTTGCAGAGAAAGTTCTAACGTCGTAAATAAACAGAGTTTGGTTTTTTCGGCTTCTCTTTCTAATCCGCAGACAACGAAGCATGGCCCCTCTCCATAGCATCCTTTTCCCTTTTTTGAGAGAAAGTGCTCTTGGAGAATAGACTCCACAGACTCAAGACTCACCATTTCTCCTCCGATCTTAACCGAACGACTCAATCGCCCTAAGAGAAGCAAGTATCCCTCTTTTGTCAGAAGACCTATGTCACCGGTATTATAGTACTTCTCTCCATCAAGATTAACAAACCCAAAATTAGGAGCCTCTCCATAATAGCCTGAAAAAACCGAAGGTCCTGCAACAACGACAATCCCAGGATTTCCTTCAGGAAGAGGAGTTAAAGTAGTACGACATAAAATTTTGATAGAGGATCTAGGCAAAGGATACCCCACTCCATCACGATTCAATTCTCTAGGAGTCAACGTAATAACTGGGGAACTTTCTGTTGCGCCATATCCCTGAATAACTTTCACGTGAGGTAACAATTTCTCTGAAGAGTTGTACAATTCTTCGCTAACTCGCTCTCCTCCTAAAACAACCAGAGATAAAGATTCAGCAAAACTAGGGTCACTCTCTATTTTTTTTAAAAAATAGCCATAAAAAGTGGGTGTTGTCCCCATTATGGTTGCTCGTTTACTTTTCATGAGCTGCATTATTCGATTAATATTTAAGGGGTTTGCGACAAAAACCAAAGGGACACCTGCAAGCAACGGAAGCAAGGTACAACTATTAAATCCATAAGCATGAAAAGGAGGCAAAAAAGAAATTACCTTATCTACGGATTTAACATCGAAGAAAGGAAAACAATCTTCTTGATTCACAATAAGATTATTATGCGTTAGAGGAACACATTTGGGAACATTTTCAGTCCCTGAGGTAAACAACATAACCGCCGTGTCATCACCAGAAACTCTATGAACACCGAAGAAACGAAGTAACCAAGAAATAGGCAGAAGGCTTAATCCCCATACAGCGAGCTTGCTGATCCAGCCCATAGAAGCATAGATACTCTCAATACTCACTTTCTTTAGATGAATAGCATCGAGAACAACCTCACCCATCTGATCTGGATCAAAAAGTGCTCTTAGATTTTCCTCGTCACGATTTTTTTTCAAATGTTCCAAGAAGGTTTTTGAAGTAATAACTCTTTTCAATTGAGTTTTTTCTAAACCTGCAACTAATTCTCTTCTCCCTTGGGTCCAATTTATCATTACTGGGATCTTCCCCGCGAGTAGGGTAGCAAACATAGAAATGTAAGCCCCTATAGAAGCCGGCATCATTATACCTAGAGATTCACCGGAATATTTTTTAAACTCTTTAGCTAAAGCTATAATGGCTCGCTTAGTGTTTTTATAACTAAAGAAACCTAATTGATCTTCAAAACAAACTATTTCTTCAGACAAATCGTCGCACAATCGAAGGAACTTTTCTAGAATAGTCTTCCCTCGACGAAAGCCTGAGTTTTTATTACACGGCGCACAGGGATCTCTTTGTCGCCCCATTATGCTCTCCTTCTTTCAGATATAACTATCAACGCAAGAAAACTAAATTAGTAAGGAACTAAACAGACTCTTTCTGGATCCCTGTTGAACCAGGCTTCTAAAAAACGATTCAATTCCTGTTTACCTGCAAATGACCGCAGCAGAGAAAAGTCTACCCGCTCTAAAGTCAAAGATACCGGACGACGGGGCAAAAAGAAAAAGCCTTTTCTCAAAAGAGCAAAGAAACTTTTCTTAAAAGTTGCTCCCAATGGAGGGGTAGAGTTTCTGTTGTATCTGGAAAAAGAACTCCCCCATAATCCCCTAATTCTCACCAACACCACGTTGCATTTATCAATCTCTTGCAACAAAACATAGGCAGAAGAACTTCCTCCTAAAACCTCTGGTCCTTCGCGAGAAATCTTTCCTGATGGATAAAGAAGCACTGTCTCAGAATTCTTCAGTATTTTTAAAACAGTAGAGAAGTACTTGCTGATTTCATTTTTTTTTCTAATTCTATCCTTTTCTGCAAAAGAAACATCAGGAACAGCAACGGCTCCTACTTGACCTAGCACCCAGCGCACAAAAGAGGATTTGAATAAACTGCTAGAAGCCAACGGATGCGGTTTCAATTTTCTCCATAACAAGAATTCTATGATAACAGGATCTATCTCTGCAACGTGATTGGAAAGAAGCAATACCCCGCAAGATTTATCTAAGTTTAACGCATCTAATCCAGTAACCGTAAATCGATAGCGCAATGAAAGCAAAAATTTCACAAGGTAAAAAATGAAAAAATTTATAAAATCCTTAAGCACTTCTAGCTCGCCAATACCTTTGTTAGCAGTTTAATTAACAAAACAGTCCCGTCTACCTCCAGTTTAACATAAACGGCGCTTTTGATAATATGCTTTATCTTAAGCTTATCTATCTCAAACTATGTTAGATTCATTTTATCAGCTCCTTCCCAATTACCAACAATTTCTTGAACGCCTAATTTTTTCTATATTACCAAAACTCGTGCACTACCAACAAAACCTTCCTCTCAGTTCTGTTTGGAAGAAATCGGATGGGTCATTTGTTACATCTGCAGACTATGGCGTTCAGTTTCTTATCCAACAACAACTGGCTCAAAAAACTCCTGGTATCCCATTGGTTTGCGAAGAGAATTATCACGACCTGCCAGAGGAAAAACTACTCAGCATTTACAACTTTGCAACGCAATGCACTACCAAAGCTTCCCCAGAGCTTATTACAGAAGTACTGAGTCAAAAACATCCTTCTATAGAAGACTCCTTCTGGTTGATAGATCCAATTGATGGAACCTCTGGGTTCATTAGAAACCAAGCCTTCTCCGTAGCTATTTCTCTCGTGATTAATAAAGAGCCTCTTCTTTCTGTTATAGCATGCTCCGATCCAACCACTCGACTACTCAATCCTCATCAACCTTATCAAGTTTTTTCCGCAAGAAAAAACCATGGCTCTTTTTCTTTATCTTTTTCTGGAGGGAGTATTGAGAGAAAAAGAATCCACACAGCACAAGCTTATACTTGCAAGTTTTGCGAGGCTTCTATGTCTACTTACAATCAACAGCATCAAACAACTCGACAATTGAGTGAGCAGCTGCTCTCTCGCCCTCAACCCGTCCGGTTAGATAGTCAAAGTAAGTACACTTATGTAGCTTCCGGGAAAGTGGATTTTTTTCTTAGAGTACCTTACGTACAAGTCCAGGCTAAACCTTGGGATCATATTCCCGGATCTTTACTAACAGCGGAAGCTGGAGGTATTGTGTCCGATCTTCTAGGAAGGCCTTTAACAATAAGAAACTCGCTATGTTTAGAAAATAACGCGACCATTGTGGCTTCTTCCAGGCCTAACGTTCATGAAGAAGTTTTGACAAAATTAAGCGCTATCTATCCAGAAGGAACGATCTAAAAATCTTTTTGGAAACGCTCTAATAAGACTCTTTCAAGACTAATGTTATTATTTCGTGAAACTTTGTATGCTTCATCGAACACTGATGGAATTCTATCCAGAGCAAACAGAACTTCTCTTGGATCATATTGCCCACCCAGCTCGGAGACGACATTAATCAGCCCTCCAGCATTAGCCAAATAATCTGGCGCGTACAAAATCCCTCTATTAAGCAGCTCTTCGGCTATTTCAGGGGATTCCAACTGATTATTGGCTGCTCCAGCAACACCTCTGCAACGCAATCTGGACACATTTTCACTATTCAAGACACCGCCCCTAGCACAAGGGGACAATATATCACAGGAAGCAAACATTACTTCCGTTGTATCAACAACCTCTGCACAAAACCTTTTCCGAGCAATATTCACCACTTCATCGTTTACATCGGCCACAATAAGGGATGCCCCCTCCCAAAATAACTTCTCCGCCAACTTAAATCCTACCATTCCCAAGCCTTGAACGGCAACCTTTAAGCCCCTAAGAGACCTATCAAAAGCAGCATCTAACTCCTTAGCCACAGCCTTCAAACATAGAAACAAACCATGTGCTGTATAATAAGAGGGGTCTCCACTAACATTTTTCTTCCCTACGACGTATTTCGTCTCCCTATGAATAACTTGCATATCGTCTGGGGTTGTTCCCATGTCTTCAGCACAAATGTAACTTCCTTGCAAAGAGTTTACAGCTTGACCGAAACTTTCCAACAAAGCTTCCCTGTCAAAATCACCTTCGGGCAAAAATATTATGCTCTTCCCTCCTCCTGTATTAACTCCAGAAACAAAAGCCTTGTAAGTCATTCCCTTTGCCAAACGAAGCACGTCCCTCAGGCCTTCTTCAAAGGAGCTATAACGGAGCATTCGAATGCCACCAAGAGCTGGCCCTTTACGAGTGTTATGAATAGCTATGATAGAATCTAATAGCGTCTCCCTACAAGAAAACCTTATTACTCTTTCATAATCATCAATATTTAAGTCTTCCTGAACTAGACGATACTTCATAACACTCCTGAAACACAAAGAGAAATGATCATCAAAAGATACTTAAAAGTCAAAACAAAGAGGCCTATCAATTTTGTATGAAACTCTCTATAATGATACCCTGAAAAATAAAAAATGAGAGATCCATAAATGACTAAAAGGTTTATCCCTCACCCTTGGCATGGCCCAGAGCTCTCCTCAGATAACTATGAGAGCCTTTGCTGTTACATCGAAATTACTCCTTCTGACTCTGTGAAATTTGAGCTAGATAAAGAGAGTGGTTTATTAAAAATAGACAGACCCCAAAAATACTCTAACTTCTGCCCTTGTCTATACGGGTTACTTCCTAAAACATACTGTGGAAAGCGTTCTGGGGAGTTCTCCGCTCAAAAACTAAATCGATCCGATATTTTTGGAGACAAAGACCCTCTGGACATATGTGTTTTAACAGAAAAAAACATCACTCAAGGAAATATATTAGTTCAAGCTAGACCTATTGGAGGCATTAGAATCATTGACTCTGGCGAAGCTGATGATAAAATTATAGCTGTTCTCGAAGACGATCTAGTTTATGGTGGCATTGCAGATATTACATACTGCCCTTCCACCATCTTGGACATGATCGTCCATTATTTCCTTACATACAAAGCCACACCAGACCACCTGATGAGCTCAGGGAAACCTAAAGTAGAAGTGGCTGGCGTCTACGGGAAAGAAGAAGCGAAAGAAGTTATTCGACTCGCCCACGAAGATTACATGGAATCATTCGCTTAAAAAAAAGAGCCCTGGAGCTTAACTGCGCCCAGGGCTCTAAGAGTCTTTTTGAAAAAATAGGACTATTCTCGAGCAGGAATGCTATCCAAAAATGCTTTCGCTTCTTTCAGAGTATTTAAAGCTTCTGGGAAACTTAGAATTTTCGAAGCCTCTCCTAAAGAGACCCAATTATAGTCTGATATTTCTTCGGGATCTGCTCGGACTTCCCCTGAAACTTCAGCTATAAAATAAGTGACCTCCTTAGAAATCGTTTGTCCTCCTTGGGAGAACTCGTAATGCTCTTTAAGGACCTTTGGGAAAAATGAGACTATTCCCAATCCTGTTTCTTCTACAAGTTCCCTTTCAGCAGCAAATTGAGGCCCTTCATTTTCCTCACTATGCCCCTTTGGGAACCCCCAATGCCCCCCTTTAGCATGACGAATCAAACAAACTTTTATGTTTCTAGAAGCACGCCCTTCCAAGTACTTGATCGGAATAATTCCGAAAGAATAATCTTTTTTCACAGTTTCCATCGCCAACTTTATTGAATATATTTAGATAATAATACAGTCGAGTTATGTCCCCCAAATCCAAAGGAGTTCGACATAGCTACATCAATGTCACAGTCTTTCGCTTTCTTGGCAACCAAATCTATACCTTCAACCTCTGGTATTGGATTATCTAAATTAAGAGTTGGATGTAGCCGCCCCTTCAAAATCGCCAAAACCGTGACAATAGCTTCTATACCACCGGCTGCACCTAAAGTGTGCCCTATGAGAGACTTTGTAGCATTCATTTTTATATTTTTGGTGTGAGAACCAAAAGCTTTACGGATAGCTGTTACCTCAGCAATATCTCCTAATTCTGTAGAAGTCCCATGAGCATTAATATAATTTACTCTTTCCTTTTCGATGCCAGCTTCTCTTAAAACCCCGTTTATGCAGGCTGTGACCCCCAAGCCATCCTCTCTAGGAGCCGTCATATGATAAGCATCACAAGTTGTATACGTCCCTAAAACTTCTGCATATATAGGGGCTTTTCTCTTTAAAGCAGTCTCCAACGACTCTAAAACAAGAACTCCAGCCCCTTCCCCAAGAACAAAGCCATCCCTATCTCTATCCCAAGGGCGAGAAGCTCCCTTTGGATCGTCATTACGCTGAGAAAGGGCCTTATTAGCCACAAATCCGTTCAAACCTAGTCTATTAACCGCAGCCTCAGATCCTCCACAAATAATCATATCCGCTCGACCAGAAACTATGTGCTGATACGCTGCATCTATGCAGTAATTTCCTGTCGCACACGCTGTAGAGATTGAATAATTGGGGCCCAAAAGACCATAGTCCATGGCTACGAGAGCTCCTGCCATGTTGGATATGATGTACGGGATAAAAAAGGGCGACAAACGTTTATTCTCCAAAATCAAGCGT